>NZ_VRMC01000014.1:0-82461 GCF_008369905.1 Pseudonocardia sp. EV170527-09 | reverse complement strand
GGCAGCGTCAGAGGTGTATAAGCGCCGGGGCGGGGGCGGGACGGCATCGTCGCGGCCGGTACCGGGGCTCACCCATTCGCGGACGCGGCGGTCGAGGTCGGTCTTGGCGCGTGCCCAGGCCCGGGCCGCGTCCTCGAACCGGGTGACGGCGGCCCGGCGGTCGGCGTCGATCGCCGCGATCTCGGGGGCCCGGTCCCGGGCGAGGGTCGCGCGACCGCGGGGACCGGCGTCGAGCCACAGCTGGTCGTTGCGGCGCTGCAGCTCCACCAGGGCGGCGGCGGCGGTCCGCCACTCCCCGGCGCGGGCCTTCTCCTGCTCCATCGCGGTGCGCACCGTCTCGGGCATCGGGCCGAGCAGGGCCGCGGCGTGCCGCTCGGCCAGGAAGAGCTGCATCCCGCGGCCGGTCACCGTCGGCACCGTGAACGTCTGCGGCGCCCGGCCCGGCCGGTTCAGCTCCAGGTCGACCCGGTACTCGAACCGGCCGCCGAGCAGCCGGACGGGATCACCGAGCTTCGTCTCGTGCTCGCGGGCGGCCAACGGGGCCTGACCGCCGCGGTTGCTGGTCGCGGCGCCCGCCGCACCGTCGGCGCGCGCGTCACCGCGGCTGCTGCCGACGTCACGGCCCTCGCCGATGACCGAGCCGACGACGTCACCGGAGTGGTTCTGCGACGAGGCGGTCTGGTTCCCGATGTGGAAGTTGGACTCGGCGCCGAGGGTCAGCGCAGCGGACACCCCGTCGGTGTGCAGGGACGACGGGGTCACCGAGATCCGCGGGGTCAGCGTCACCCCCACCTGCGTGGGGTGCACGACCGGCGGGAGAGTCACCGGGCCCTTCAGCATCGACGGGATCCATGAGTCCAGGTGCTCGGGCGAGAACAGCACGTCGAGCTGGTGGCGGCCCGGTTCGCCGCGCCGGCGGAACGCGTCGGGCACGTCCACCGTCGCGAGGTGGTCCTGCACCGCGCGGCTGATCGCGACGCCGTCGGTGCGGACGGTGCCCATCGTCGTGTCCGGGTCGATCCGCGGCGCGTCACCGCCGGGGGCGGCGGGGCGGGTCTGGTCCGGCGGCGGCTGTGGCAGGTCCGGCAGCGAGGACAGGAAGGCCGCGGGTACGCGGTGCCGGAGCGTGAACGGCGCCGACGTCGGCCCGGGGATGGTCTCGCCGTCGCGGGCGACGGTCAGCGCGAGGCGACCGGTCTGCCCGATGATCGCGGTGGGCCCGTCGTAGCCGAGGAAGCGCCACCCGCGGACGGTGTCGGCCGTGGTGTCGGTGTGCGTGTCGGTGCGCGACGAGGACGCACCCAGCCCACCGGAGCCGCCGCCGTAGTACGGGTCCTCGCCCCCGCTGCCGCCGCGGCCGCCGAGTGCGCCGCCGACCTGCGCGACCGGTCCGGAGGTGTGCGCCGACGTCGACGACACCTGGTCGGCGAGGTACTGCTCGACCTTGGGCGCGTGTCCGTCGTGGACGACCTGCTCGACGCGGGTGGCGCCCGGCGCGGTGTCCGGCACGAACGACAGGTGCGCGGACAGGTCGTGGTGGACGAAGAAGCCCCGCCGGGAGGCGGCGAGCGGCACCCCGTCCCCGCCGAGGCTGCTGTGCAGCCCCTTCAGGTCGGCTGCGGAGACACCCCGCTGCGGATCGGTGAGGCGCTCGGCGATCAGCGCGACGTCCTCGGCGTCGAGCCGGCCCGCGAAGTGCCCCCGGAGCTGCCGCTCGATGTCCCCCAGGGGGGCGCGCAGCCCGTCGTCGGTCGGCCAGCCCAGCCCGCCGACGGGGTCGTCACCACGCAGCGTCGGCGGCACCTGCAGGTCCACCGGGGCCTGGTGCGGGCGGTTCTCCTCCGCCGGGAGCAGCCCCCACGCCCGCATCTGTTCCTCTCCGACGGAGAGGAACACGTGGTCGGGCAGGTCGACGTAGCGGGTCTCCGTCCGGCGGGTGGGGGTGTGCACGGTGTCGAGGAGCTGGTTGCTCTCCCAGGACGTCGCCCGATGGGTGACCACGCCACGGGCCTTCACGACGAACGACCGGCCGCCGGACCCGTCGTTGAACGTCTCCCGCGCGCCGAGGGTCGCCCGGGCCTCGGTCTCGCGGGCGCCGACCTGGTAGCCGCCGTAGATCCCGCCCGACCCCGTCGGGTACCGCGAGGACCGTTCCAGCTCCTGAGCGGTCAGCGACGAGTCGTTCACCTCGAATCCCCCGCGGGCCTGGGCGCCCCGGGCGTCCGAGGAGGAGCCGGAGGCCAGGTAGCCGCCGTAGACGACCTCGCTGCGGGCCCGCTCGGTGGGCGGCGAGTGCCGCACGTCGACGACTCTCAGGTCGTAGAGGCCCAGCGTGGACACGACGGTGCCCCTCCGGTCCCGCCAGCGCCGCTTGTGCACCTGCTCGGGCGTGGCGATTCCACGTTCGGTGACCCCGCGGTCGTTGGACACCCGCTGCGGGGCCAGGACGGCTTCCAGCGCGCGGCCGTCCTCCGTCCCGCGGCGGCCCAGCACCGCGTCGCCCCCGGCGGCGGCGGTCAGCGCGGCCTCGGCGGCGGTGCGGCGTTCCTTGACCCCGCCGATCCAGGTGAACGTGCTGTCGGCCAGCAGGGTCTGCGCGAAGTCCCGTTGCCGGGGGCCGACGGGACTGTCCATGGTGATCCGCGGCCGGCTCCGGATGCGCTGGGCCGCGGGCGGCGTGCCCGGCGTGAGCATCTCGTCGGCCGGCACGTCCAGCGCGAAGGGCTCCCGGATCGGCGGGGCGTCGGGCAGCGCCACCGGGGTCCGGGGGCTCACGTGCCGACCGGGTGCACCGATGCCGGTGAGCCGCCCGAACGCGTTGGTCACGCTGAACCGCTCCGCGGTGATCGTGTAGACGTTCTGGCCGGTGACCCGGTGCGAGGGGCCGGCAGGACCGGCGACCGCGCGACGGCCGGTGATGGTGCCGCCGGCACCGCTGTCGCTGTGGCCGAGGGCGGCCGAGGCCCGGCCTCCCAGGCCCGGGTAGGCCACGCCGGCCTCGAACCCCAGCCCGGCCCGCAGGCCCAGTGAGCCCTCGATCCCGGTTCCGGCGCCGCTGACGGACTCGGTGCGGTTGCCGGCGCTGGTCTTGACGCTGATCCCGGACAGCGGGCCCTCGTCGCCGACGTCGCGCATCTCGGCGCTGATCCTCAGGTGCAGGTACTCGGTGCTGCGGAAGCGGTCGCGCGCGAGCACGAGGTCGACGCCGCCGTCGTAGAGGGAGTCGGCGCTGCTTCCCAGCACGGTCTGGGTGGTGTTGTGGTCGAGCATCCGCCAGGTCTCGCCGAGGTCGCGGACCGTCGAGCTGCTCGTCGACACACGGTGGCTGCCGTCGCCGTCGGCGAGGTCGGCGAACGGGCCGCCCACCGAGGCGATGATCTGGTCGATCCTCTCGCGCAGCCGGGTCGGTGCGTCGCCGAGGGAGTGCACGTGTGCCCGGCCGATGCCCAGGCCCGCGGCCAGGTAGGGCGGGAGGGTGTCGGTCCGGCGGTCGGTGTTGCGGGCGTCGTGGACGGCGTCGGTGACGGGCAGGCCGGCGTCGCGGGCGTTGTGCGGGGAGTCGGCGAGGACCAGCTCCACCGGTGTCCGGGCCGGTGGCGCGACGGCGCTGGTGGACCCCCACCGCACCCTGGTCTCGCGGACGAACTCGACGTCGTAGGCGCCCAGGGAGCTCTGGTCGACGTTGCGCCGGGAGGCTCCGATGTGGGTGGCCGCCCACCCACGGCTGCGCTGCCACCCCACCCCGAGGTACGGGCCCAGGTGCAGGAAGGCCAGCTTCGGGACGAACCGCCAGCCCCCGCGCAGCTCCCCGGACACGCCGAGCCGCGAGCTGCTGCTGCCTTCGACACCCCAGTCGATGCGCTGCTGCTTGGTGGTCTTGCCGTCGAGCTCGGCCAGCCACGACCCCTTCTTCGGCACCAGCCGGGACTCGACGTAGACCGGTGGTCCACCGGGGTTGCGCAGCTCGTCCGAGCGCACCCAGCCCGTGGTGAAGCGCTCGTAGTGGTGGGCGAGGTTGTTGTCGGAGAGGAAGTGCATCAGCCGGTTGCGGCCCGGCGAGTCGGGGCGCAGCAGTCCGGGCGGGAGCTGGTCGGCCAGTGCCGCGAGGACCGCGTCGGGGCTGGCCCCGCGGACGTCGAGGACGGCGGCGTTGGACAGCGCCGGGCCGGCGGCGGGGCGGGCGCCGTCGTTCGGTCTCGGTTCGTCGAACCACCCGGTGGCGGTGCCGTCCAGGGCGCGCGGCCCGGGCCCGACGACGGCTCCGGACTCGTCGCGCACGGTGACCGTGAAGCGGACCGGGACGTCGGCGGCCGGGGTGTGCTTGGCGTCGTAGCCGACATCGTTGTTGACCGTCTTGCGGGTCCGGTGGCCGACGGTGTCGCCCCCGGACGCGGTGATCGCGGCGCCGCCGTACCCGGCGAGCGACCCACCGGAACCGGCGATCGGGACGGCCCGGCTGCTGTCGTCGTAACGGCCCTCGACGAGGTTGTCGGTGCCGCGCCGGATCTGCTCGGTGCCGTCGGTCTTCGGCGCGGCGGGATCGGGCCCCTCGGCCCGCCGTCCGGGCACGTGGTCGATGGCGACGACGGCCTCGTAGCGGCGGCCGCCGACCTCGACGTCGAAGGGCAGCCCCTGGTGCAGCGCCGACGGCCGGTGGGTGAGCAGCGCGTCGAGCTGCGCGGACGTCGCCGTCCCCGACCGGCGTGCCGCGGCACCCGGAACCATCGACGCGATGAGGTCCGCCACCGCCTGCCGCTGCTGCGGGCCCACCGACTGCACCCGCAGCATCGAGCGGGAGGCGGCGGCCGGGGCGGGCACGTCACGGCCGGTCCACGGCGACAGCACGTGGTCGTCGACTCGGAACCGGCCGGCGCCGAGGTCGGTGCGCAGGTCGCCTTCGGTGCCGCGGTCGGCCCGCGCCGTCAGGTCCACCGGGCGCCCGTCGAGGTGCTCCTGCAGACGGCCGGTGAGGAACCCGTCCTCGCCGAGCCGGTCGGAGTTGAGCAGGGTCTGCAGCAACGCCGAGCCCGGCGGCGCGACGAACAGTCCGGTGCCCGGCCCCGCAAGGCCGTCGACACGGCCGGTGAGCAGCGGGAACAGCGGTTCCCCGTCGGTGACGCCGGCGGGCATGCGCGGCATCGTCGCCGGGAGCGGAACGGGTGGGCCGTCGCCGGTGGCACGCACGGCCGGGTCGGCCCAGACCCCGCCCTCGGAGTGGATGACCGACAGCGCGACGTCCGTGCCGACCCCGGTGAAGGACCCGGTGCGCACCCGGTGGTGGAGGATCCGGTCGGTGGCACGGGTGCCGGACGGGAGGTCGGTGGAGATGTCGCGGACCGTGACCCCGAGCTCGGTCAGGCGGCGCCGGGCCATGTCCGAGAGACCACTGGGACGACCGGTGGGGGCGTCGACCCAGACGTGCACCGCGGAGGGGTCGCCGGTCCTGGCGATCCACAGGTCCAGCGCGCGGCCGACATCGGCGGTGAACCGGCCGCCCAGCAGCGGGACGTGCACCCGGCGGGGCACGTCCTGCAGGTGGCGGCCCTGCGGGTCGCCCATGACGGTGCGCGGCACCGGCGCGTCGACGTGCGCCTGCACGCCGCGGCTCGGCCGGGGCACGACACCGTCCGGTGCGTCGACCGCGGCGCGATGCACGATCCGCACCCCGGGGACGTCGGCGAGCTGCCCGCGCAGGAACACGGCCGCGGCCAGTGCCCGCGCGCGGCCCGTCGCCAGCCGCTGGGCCGCGTCGTTGCGGGGGCGCCCGGCCCGGTCGGTGTCGGCCCGGCCGACGAAGGACTCCGCGGCGCCGCGGAGGCGGTCGGCGCGGTGGCCCATCCCGTCGCCGACCAGCACCACCCGCGGCGGGGGCTCCCCGGCCTCGGCGGCCAGGCGGGCGCGTTCGCGGACCTCGCCGGCCAAGGTCGTGAGGTCACGGCGGGCGTCGTCGCCGAGGCGGGTGACGTGGGAGTCGAAGGCGACGTCGTGCACCGAGTCGGTGCGGGTGACGTCGTCGGCGCGCTGCTCGATGACCGCGACGCGGCGCTGCTCGGCGGGCGCGTCCGGGGTGGGCGGGAGCGCGCTGCCGGCGGACACGATGCGGAAGTCCTCGCGGGTGAGACCGCCGGGCCGGTCGGTGCGCAGCCGCTCGGCCAGGCGCTGCTCGACGACGTCGTGCACCGAGCGGGCCCGGTCACGGCCGGTGACCTCGGGGCCGGTGCGGTCGGCCCACGGCCGCACGACCTCACGTGACCCGTTGCCGTGCCCGGTGACCACCAGCGCGGGCGTCGGGCCGCCTGCCCTGCGGGCGGCGACGACATCGGCGATCCACGCATCGGTGGCACGGTCGACCGCCGCGCGGTGGCTGTGGGCGATCCGGTGGGAGCCCTCGGCGAACGGGATGTGGACGGGCGCGGCGGCGAGGGCGGCGTCGCTCAGGTCACCGTCGCTCAGGTCACCGTCGCTCCGCCCGCTGTCGCTCCGCCCACTGTCGCTCAGGTCGCTGTCGCTCCCGTCGCCGTCGCGGGCGCTGTCCCGTTCGACGTCACGGAGCCCGTCACGGGGCGCGTCACGGTCGCGCGGGGGCGCGAGGTCCTCGCCGGGATCGCGGCGTCCGAGCGTCTCGGGCCGGCGAGCCGCGTCCTGCTCGACGACGGCCCGCACCGTCCGCGACGGCTCCGGGACCGAGCCGTCCGGGTTGTCGACGGCGGCCCGGGTCGCGATGTGGACGCGGTCGGCCTGCGGGCCGAGCAGCTCGCGGAGCCGCTCGGCGACGTTGCCGGCCCGCTCCCGGCCGGCGACACGCCGTTGCTCCAGGAGCGCCTCGGGCCCGGGCGACGGCGGCCGGACCACCCACCGGCTGGGGGGTCGGGGGTCGTCGGCGGGGTGGCTGACCAGGTCGCGGGCCCACTTCTCGGCGCTGCCGAGGCGGGTCTTGGCCACCCGGCCGGACGACTCGATCAGTGCCCCGCCGTGGTGCGTCAGCCGCTGCGCCGGACGGCCGGTGCCGTCACCGATGATCTCCGCCCGTACCGAGCCGCCGCCACGGAGGCGTTCGCGGATCTGTCCCGCGAGCGCGACGATGTCGGCGTCGGCCCCCGGATCGGGACGGTGCTGGCCGGAGCCGAACGTCACCGTGCTCTCCGACCGGGTGCCGGCGACGTCGTCGGTGGTGTAGTCGATGATCGCGACCCGGTTCGTGTCGCGCAGCGCCCCGGACGTGAGCGGTGTCGCGTCCGCTCGTGCCAGGACGCGGAACTCGGAGGGTTCCCGGCCGCCCAGGCCGCCCTCCCTCGCGAGCTCGTCGAGCCGCTCCAGGACGACCGCCCGCACGGCCTCGGCGCGGGCCCGTCCGGTAGCGGTTCCGTCGACCGACCAGGGCATGCGGCGCATCGACCCGTTGCCGTGGCCGGTGATCGTCATGGCGCGGGCCCGGCGGTCCGGAGGTGTGGTCAGGACCTCGCGGACGAACGCGTCGGTGGCGTCACGGATCGGGCCGCGGGCGTCCTCACCGACCGCGCTGCTGAACTCACGGAAGCCGACCGGTGTGACCGGCGCGCCGTGCTCCGGACGTAGCGCGGCGGACCGTCCCCCGTCGTCGCCGCTGCGCGGGGCGGGCGGACCGACGTCGGCGGGGTGGGGGGCCGGCACCGGCAGGACGACCACGGAGTCCTCGCCGTCGCGGGTGCGCGTGCGGCTGCCCGACGTCGCCGGGCGCGACTCGGTGCCGCGGGGCTCGCCGTCCGGGGTACGGGAGGTGGTCGGGCGGTGCTCGCCGGACGCGGGGTCTCCCGTCCGCGCCGTGGTGTCCGTGCCGGTACGTACCGCCGCCGGCGGGGCGCCGTCGGTGCGGGTCGCGGTGGACGTCGTGGCCGGGTTGGACGTCGTGGCCGGGTTGGACGTGGACGCTGCCAACACCGGTGCGGGCGGGGCCGGTGTCGTCCCGGACGGGACCGGGGTGGGGACCCGAGGAGGCGTGCTGCTCGTCGGGGGGACGCTGCTCGTCGCCGGCGGCGTGCTGCCGGCAGCGGGCGGCGTGCTGGTCGTCGGGGATGCGCTGCTGGTCGGCGTGTGCGACACGGTCGCCGGCAGGACCGGGGACTCACCGCGCTCGACGAGTGGGGACACGTCGTCGGTGGCGAAGGGGGATCCCGATGTCTCCCACGTGGCCCGGTCCCCGTCGACCGGTCCGACCGGGGACACCTCGTCTCGGGGGCCGTCCCCGGCACGGGACCCGCCGGCGGTGACGGGATCGCCGCCGCGGCCACCACTCGTCGGTGTGGGGGCGGTGGACTCGCCCCCGACGGTGCGCCCGTCCCCGGCCGCGGTCTCGACCGACAGCCCCGGACGGCCGGAACGGGCGGTGCCCGCCCCGGACCCGGTGCCGGTCGCAGTGGCGTCGGTGCGTCCCCCGCCGGACGACGACGTGGCGTCCCTCCCACCGCCGGACGACGTGGCGTCCCGGCCGCCACCGGACGGCGCGATGGCGTCGCGGCCGCCGCCCGACGTCGCGGGCTGCGGCGTCACCGCCGTGACGGACGTCGGCGGGGACAGGACGGAGCCGTCCACCGCGCGGCCCCCGCTGTCGTCGGCGCTCCGGGGCGGAGACGACTCGGGGTCGCTCGGGGCCGCGGTGGCACCGGAGTCCCCCCTCGTGGTCTGCGCACCCGGGACCGGCTCCCGGGACACACCACCGGACGAGTCGGTCGGCGTGTCGCGGATGGCCGGCGTGGGCTCGGCCGGGCGGGTCGTGTCGAGGTCCCGGGCGACGCCGGGGGTGGGCGGACCGTCGCCGGTGGAGACCGGGCCCGGCGTGGCACCACCCTCCGGCCGCACCGTTCCGACGGCGCCGGGCGTCTCGGGACCGCGGCCGGAGCCCTCACCCTCGACGACGGCGTCCCGGGGGGAGGTGCTCTCCCCACGGCCCTCGCTGACCGACGCGGGGGTCGGGGTCTCCGCGGAACCTCCGACCGCCGTTTCAGGGGTCGGCCCGTGGGCGTTCGAGCTGCTCCCGGTCGGGTTGTTGCCCGCCGCCCCGCCGCCCGTGGAGCTGCCGTTCGCCGTGGTGGGGCCAGGCGTGGCGGAGCCCGCCACACTCCCACCGGGCGGGGCAGAACTCGCCGCACTCCCGCCGGGCGGGGCAGAGCTCGCCGTGGTGCCGCCGGGCGTGGCGGCACCCGCCACGATGCCGCCGGGCGTAGCGGAGCTCGCCGCATCTCCGCCGGAGGTGCTGCCGAACTCCGCGTTGCCGGCAGGGGTGCTGCCGAGCTCCGTGGTGGAGCCGTGCGCACTGCCGAGCCCGGTGTCGGTGCCGAGCACGCCGCCACCGGCCGCGTCGCCTCCGGACGTCCCGCCGGCCGCCACGTCGGCGCGGGGAGTCGCTCCGCCCGTCGTGTCGCTGCCGCGGGTGCCGTTCCCGGCTGCCGCGTCGGTACCCGTGTCGGGGCCACTCGTGGAGGCGCCACCCGTCCGGTCGCCACTCGTCGGGTTCCCGGCCGCCGCGCTGCCCGCAGCCGTGCCACCGGCCGAGTCGATCCCCGCGGCACCACGGCCCGCCGGATCGCTGCCGACCGCGCTGCCCGTCGCGTTCCCGGCGGCGTTGTTCCCGGCCGCACTGTTCCCGGCCGGGGACGACGAGTCGGGATCGACCACGGACGATGCAGAGGACGTCGGGGCGGACGAGAACACCGGTTCCGGTCGGGCACCCGCGGCCGAGCTCCATGGCTGGGGGGACGCCGCGGACGATCCGGTCACGGCCCCCGGGGCCGAGGACTCCGGCACCGCGGAGAGGGGGTCCCCACCGTCGGCGCCGACGGGATCACCAGCGGCGGACGGTCCCCCACCCGCTGCTCCGGGGACCGCGTCGACGGCGAGGAGTCCCCGTCGTCGCGGCGGGTCGTCGTCCCGTCGTCGGTGGGCCGGGGCCCGGTCGGCGGCCCAGGGCCGTCGGACGTCGTGGGGGTGGTGACGCCGTCTCCCGGGCCACCGGAGGCCATCCAGGGCGGCGGGGTAGCGGAGGGCCCCAGCCCCTCCTTCTTCATGTGGTCCAGCAGCGAGGCCGGGCTCAGTGCGGGGAACGTGCTCGCGGCGATCCCGAAGTCACCACCGGGCCGGCTGCGCATCCCGCCGAGCGCGCCGATGGCGCCGAAGAACGGGTTGGAGTCCTCCCCGAACACCGCGTTGATGACCGCACCGGACGCAGGCGCCGTCATGATCTGTGCGCCGGCGTAGCCGAGGATGCCGAACGCGCGGACGTGGCGGGCGAGCTGCAGGGGCGGGACATCCGACGGGCGCGCCCTGTTCAGGTTGCGCATCGCGCTGTTGCTCCAGCTGCGGACACCGCCGGCCGCCGCGCGCGCGAGCCCGGCACCGGCTCCGCCGATCGCACCACCGATCGCGCTGTGCCCGATGGAGTCGAGGTCGTAGCCCTCGCGGCCACCCGCATCGTTCTGCCCGACCTGGATGAGACCGTCGAGGCCGGCCATGAGCCCGGCGCCGCCCGCCCCGTAGAGCGCCGCCCGCTTGGTCGCCTCTGCGAGCGCCTTCGAGATCCCCCGCAGCAGCGTCTGGGCGGACGCCTTGTTCAACCCCAGCCGTGCGACCGCCTCGATCATCTGCTTGACCATCTGCCGCAGCAGCGCCCACATGGTGACCTTGGCTGCGCCGATGGTGGCCGGGATGAAGATCGCTCCGAACAGCGACGCCAGCAGCTCGATGACGGCCGCGAGGGTCATCGCGGCCATCACGATCAGCATGATCTTGCCCTTTTGGATGTCCGCGGCGGCGTTCTTCGTCGCCTTCCGGAACTCGTCGGCGCCGTTGGCCAGCTCGGTGAGGCTGGCGGCGTACTCCTCGCCGATGAGCTTCGCGTTCGCGGCGCCGGTGTCTCCGCGCAGGACGTCGTCGAGCGCGTCGCCGGACCGCCGCGCATCGAGCGCGGCCCGCTCGAGCGCGGCCGCGAGATCGGCCCATGCTGCGCTCAGCTCCCGGAGGTTGCCCTCGTTGCCCTCCGGCCACTCCATCCCGAGGGTGACCTTGAAGAACTTCTGGAGGGAATCGGGCAGCTCGGTCGATCCGCCTTGTCCTGCCATCGCAGGGATCCCTCCTTCCTCGTTCCGGGTGGTGCGATGCCCCGGCGCTGCCGCCGGGCGGGGTCGGGTCGGGCCGCCTCCGGGCCGGCGGGCGGGTCCGCTGCGGACTCCTCGGCGCCGGTGGGCGCTACGCGGGCGTCACCGCCCCAGCCGCAGGGCGGGCCCGCGCGGGTCGGTGCGGGTGGTCACCTCGCGTCCGGCATCGGCGGGACGTGCGAGCCGTTGTCCTCTCGAGCCGCGTCAGGTTCTCCGCCGAGATCTCGAGGTTGTCGGCGTAGAGGCCGAGCCCCTCGGTCGTCTCGCCGACGCCGGCGCGGGCCTCGGTCGAGTCCGGGGAGTACTTCTCCCCGAACGCCTTGCCGATGTCGTCGCTGCCCCAGCAACCCTCGTACTCCGCGCTGAGTGCGTTCAGACGCTCCAGCGGGCCCGCCAGGTCGCTGCGGATGCGACGCACCCCGTCGGCGTTGCGCCGGACACCGGGGAGGTCGACGTAGGTCTCATCGGCCACGACGCTCACCCCGGGTCGGGTCCTCGACGCCCATCTCGGCGAACATCGACCCCATCAGGGACTCGATCATCTCGGAGGGGTCGACCTTGCCGGTCGCGAGCCCGACCAGGTCCAGCCCGTCCGCGCCGCCGCCCTCCTGGACGATCGCCGCGGTGCGCTCCAGGGCCTGCAACCGCCCGGACTGCAGCGTCGCGACGATCAGGTGCGCGAGCTCGGTGGGCGCCAGCGAGCGGTACCGGGTGCCGTGGAAACTGAGGTCGGTGAGGTCACCACGGCCGTCGAAGGTCATGGTGAACGACCGGTCCTTGGCGACGACCGTCGTCTGCTCCTCCTTCCACACCCGGCTGACCTCGCCGACCCGGACACGTTCCTGCTCGAGCTGGTCGAAGGCTTCGTCGAGCCGCCTGGCGTAGTAGGCCTCGTGGTCGGTGGCGTCGCTCATGGGTGTCTCCTCCTCGTGTGATCGGGCGGGTGCGGGACTCAGGTTCGGCCCAGCACGCCCGGTACGCCGTCGTCGCGCCAGTTGCTGGGATCAGCGGTCAGCGAGGTCTCGCGGGTGCGGTCGTCGTTCTGGTTCATCCCGCCGGCCATCCCGGCACCCATCGGCATGAACGGGGCCCCCGTCGGCCCGGCACCGGGCGTTCCCACCTCTGCGCCGGCCGGGCCGAGGGGGAGGCGGCCGCCGCCGCGGGGGTCCGGGGTGGGGGTGGTGACCGGCAGCGTCGCGATGGCCGCCGTGTCGCCGGTGACCGGAAGGGTCGGCATCCGGGTCGCCGCTCCCCCGGACGACGCGGGGAGCGAGGACGACGGAGCCGGCGCCGACGGCACCGGGCCCAGGTCCGGACGGACCCGCTCCGGGGTCGTGGAGGGGACGGACGCCCCCGCGGTCCGCGGTGCCTCGAGCTGCGGCACCGACACGGCATCGACCGTCTCCGCGCCGATCGCGCGCTCCGACCCGCGACGGGTCGCGTCGGTCCGCTCCACCGCCGGGGACGGAGCCGTCCCGGCCGGGGTCCGGCCCTCGGTCCCGCCGCGTCCGAGCACGCCGCCGGCGGCCATCACGACGCCGCCCGGCATCGCGGTGTCGCTCTGGGCGGACGAGCCCGGGACGACGGCCCCGAGCGACCGCACGGGCGCGACGGGCTCCTGCGTGGCCGGAGCCGTCCGGGTGCCGTCCGGCACGGCGACCGTCGCCGGCGTGACCGCCCGGCCGGTCTCGGTCGGGCGTCCCAGCACCCCCGACGGGGCCACGGTCGGGGCCCGCGCGGCGAGCACCGGAGCGGACTGCAGCGTGCCGCTGGGAACCGCCGCGGCCGGAGCGGCGGCCGGGGCACCGAGCGCCTGACCACCGAGTGCGAACGCCGCCGGAGCGAACGCCACCTCGCCCGGCGCCGCGGGGGTGCCCTCCGGTACCGCGCCGACGGTCGCCGGGGCCGGGGTCGCCTGAACCGAGGCCGCACGGACGCCGGCCGCCTCCGGGCCGGGTGCGGTCAGCCCCGGGATACCGGCCGTGGGGGCCGGCGAGGTCTGCTGCATCGCGGTGACCACCGTCGGCTGGGGCGGTGCGGTGGCCGACGTCGACGTCGCCGTGATGCCGCCGGCGGGCACCGATCCCGGCCCCGCCGCGATCGGCTGCTGTGCGCCGCCGGCGGCGCCGAGCACGGTCTCCACGCGGGCCAGCTCGGCCCGGGCCGCCGCGGCGAAGGTCTCCTCGACCTCGGCAGCCTGCGGGTGCCCGGCCCAGGCGGCGCGCTGTTCACGCAACGACTGCGCCGCGCTGCGGGCACGGGCGAGCTCGTCGGCCGCGCGGCGCAGCGCGGGCGGCCAGCTCCGGACGGCGTCCAGCGACCGTTCCATCGCGGCCGCCTTCGCCGCGGACTCGGCGACGAACCCGTCAGCGGTCGCGCCGAGCATCACCTCCTGGACGCGGTGGGTCTCGCGGCGCAGGCCGTCGCGGGCCGTCTCCAGCTCGGCGACGACCGCGTCGATCGTGGCCGCCCGCCGGTACAGCACGTCCGGGTCGGCCGCGAGCAGCTGGGCGACGACCGCGTCGAAACCGGCGTCCACCGGTGGGACGGGGGCGGTCACGGTCAGGTCCGTCCGATCACACCGGGCGCGAGGTGGTCGGTGTCCTCGTCCCAGATCCCGCCCTCGGCCTGCAGCCAGGTGTGCGGCTCGCGCTCGCGCTCCTGCCCCATGCCCTGCGGCGACATCCCGGCGCCACCCATGGGCATGCCACCCATCGGCATGCCACCACCCATCGGACCGGCGGCACCGCCGTTGGCGGCGGGCAGGACCTGCCCGTTCGGGATCCCACCGGGTGGGGTGCTGAAGCCGCGTTCGGACGCGACGTCGGTGTCGAACTGTGCGTGGCTCGGGTCGAGGGAACCCGGGCCGCCACCTGCACCACCGCCGAGGCCACCCCCGGCGCCACCGGCGCCGTCGCCCGAGCCGCCGCCCGCACCACCGCCGGTACCGTCCTCGCCCATCAGCTCCGACGCCGACGGCAGATCCGGCGGCGTCACCGAGGCCTTCTCGCCGGCGCCGCCTCCCGGGCCGCCCCCGGCACCGTCGCCGGAGCCGCCGCCCGCACCACCGCCGCTGCCGTCCTCACCCATCAGCTCCGACGCCGACGGCAGATCCGGCGGCGTCACCGAGCTGCCGCCGCCGGAGCCACCGCCCTCGCTCGCCGTTCGGCCCCCGGCGTCGCCGCCGAGGCCGGTCTTGTCGGCCGCGTCCTGACCGAGTGCCTCGAACGCCTTGTCCATCGCGTCCGAGGTCCGGCCGTGCGGATCGTCGCCCAGGGCGTCGGTCGCGGTCTTCTTCAGCTCGTCGAGGACCTCCTGGCGGTGCGGGTCCCCGGTGGGGTTGCCCAGGTCGTCGATCACCTTCTCGACGGCCGCCTGCCGCTCCTCCGGCGTGGCGTCCGCGCCCAGCTCGGCGAGTGCCTTGTTGGCCGCCCCGTGCGCCTGGTCGAGCAGACCGCGGTCGCCGGGGTCCAACGCCGCGCCGCCCTCGCGGCCCATCTCGTCGATGGCCTTGTTCGCGGCCTCCTTGGCCTGGTCGAGTGCCTCGTTGCGGGCCGGGTCGTCGGTACGCAGCTCGTCGATCGCCTTCTGGGCGGCCGCCTTCGCGTCCTGCATCGCCTGGTCGCGCGCGGGATCGCTGCTCGCCCCGCCGGAGCCGCTCCCCGTGTCGGAGCCGCTCCCCTTGTCGGAGCCGCTCCCGTCGCCGGAGCCGCCCTCGGACACCGGTTTCTGCAGATCGTCGATGGCCTCGTTCGCGGCCTTCTTCGCGTCCTCCAGTGCCTGGTCGCGTTTGGCTGCCTCCGCCCCGGACCCGCTGCCGCCACCCGACGACGGCGACTTCGCCCCGCCGCCCGTCCCCGACCCGGGCGTGCCGCCGCCCGAGCCCGGCAGGCCACCGCCCGCGCCGGGCACGCCACCGCCGGACGAACCGTCGCCGGGGCCACCGGCGCCGCCCGCCAGGTCGTCGATCGCACGGTTCGCGGCGTTCTTCGCGTCCTCGAGAGCCGAGTCCCGGGTCGGGTCGGAGCCCCCGCCGCGGAGGTCGTCGATCGCCTCTCCGGCTGCCTTCTTCGCCTGGTCGAGCGCGGCCTGACGCTGCGGGTCCGTGCCACCGCCGCCGGTCCCGCCCCCGGTGCCGTCCGCCGCGCCGCCGCCCGGCGACTCGGTGGACAGATCCGGGATCTCGGGGGCCGGGACGCCTCCGCCGGAGCCGCCCTTCTCCCCGGAGCCGGAACCGGGGCCCCCACCGGTACCGCTGCCCGGTCCCCCGCCGGTGGCGCCACCACCGGCCAGGTCGTCGATCGCCTTGCCGGCCGCGTTCTTGGCGTCGTTCAGGGCCTTGTCGCGGGCAGGGTCGCCGCCTCCGCTCCCACCGCCGGAGCCCGTGCCACCGCCCGTGCCCCCGCCGGCACCCGAGCCCTCACCAGAACCCTCACCCGAGCCAGAGCCAGAGCCGGAGCCGTCGCCGAGGTCGTCGCCCAAGCCACCGGTGCCCCCGCCGCCGGACTCCAGCTCCTCGACCCGCTCCTCCAGCTCGTCGACCCGCTCCTCCAGCTCCTCGACGGCCGGGGACTTCTCCTCGTCCGTGTCGCCGTCCTTGCCCTTGTCGTCGTCCTTGTCCCCGGCCTTGTCCTCGTCGCCGTCCTTGTCGTCCTTGTCCTTGTCGTCCTTGTCTTTGTCGTCCTTGTCTTTGTCGTCGTCCTTCTTGTCCTCGTCCTTGTCGAGCTTGGCGACGGCCTCCTTCGACCCCTGCGCCTTCTCGCCGCGCACGATGTCCAGCGAAGCCATGTCCTTGGCCGCCGTCGAGTAGTTGTCCGCCAGCCCGCCCAGCTGCTTCTGGAGCTCCTTGACGAGCTTGTCCTCGTACTCGTTCTCGATGCGGCGGACCACGTTCTTGTACGTCTGCACGACATCGGCGATCAGGGATGAGTCCCCCACCGCCGCTGCGAGCGTCACGGCCGAGATGGCCTTCGCCCGCACCTTGTCCTGGGCCGCCCGACGGTCCTTCCAACTCTGCTGGACCGTCTCCCACCACTTGTCGCGGAACGCGGCGATGTCGGTGCCGATGCCGCGGACGGTGTCGGCGTACTTCTTGTCCGCCAGGACCGCGGCGAAGGCCTTGCTCTCCTTCAGCACGCCGTTCGCGTAGTCCTGGAAGGCCGATCCGGCCTGCCCCTCCAGCGCCTCGTCGACCTGCTTGACCAGCTTCGCGACGTCGTCGTTGATCGACTGGAGACGCTCGGTGGCGGTCTGGAACTGGTCGCCGAACTTCTTCCACGCCGCCGGGGCGGCCGACTGGCCCTCCTGGGGGGCGATGCCCTCGACCTGGAACTGCAGCGTCGTCCAGGTCGCGAAGTCCGCGGCGTCGAACGCCGGCGGGGGCGCGGTGTCCTGTCCGGCGAGGCCGAACGCGTCCGAGTCGTCGGCGTCAGGCATCGACGACCTCGTCACCGGGCAGGTCGGTCACCCGCGAACCGGAGACGACATCGGTCTCGACCAGGTTGCGGGCGGTGTCGGCGAGGGCGCCGCCGAACTCCCCGAGCTCGGCGCGGAGAGCGGTGACGTGGTCGAGCAGCTCCCGGGTGCGCGCATCGGTCACCGCATCGAGCTGCTGCGCCGCCGCGAACGGCCCCGAGGGTGACCAGTCCGCGCCGAGCCGGTCCCGGGAGGACGAGCTCGGGGGCAGCAGGGCACCGACCGCGTCGGCAGATGCGGTGACGGCGCCGACGTCGACGCGTGTCTGATCGACCATGGTCCTGGGTGTCCTCTCGGGAATGCGGTGGCGGCGCGGCGGAGACCGAGATCAGGAGCTGGGTTTGTCCTTCTTGTACTCGTCCAGGAACTTCTCGCCGGTGGTGTCCTGGTCGGTGTCCTCGGTCTGGCTCGGGGCGTTGAGCACCTCGTCCTTCGGGACGCTGCCCACGCCCTCCTCCCCCTTGGGCACGCCGGTGATGATCTGGCCCTGGGTGTCGTCGTAACCGTCGCCGTCGGAGGTGTTGCTCGCCTCCGACTCGTCGTCGGTGGTGAAGTTGTGCTGCTCGTGCTCGATCTCGTTGGCGCGCTTGACGATCTCCGCGTCGGCGTCGGCACGCATCTCGTCGATGCGCGCACCGACGGCGGCCGCGCTGTCGGAGTCGACCTCCACCAGCATCTTCGACACGTCCTTGAGCGAGGGCTCCATCGCCTCGAGGATCGTCTTCATCCGCTTCGCGTGATCGATGACGGCGTTGCGCCGGTCGTCGACCCGCCGCTCGACGTACTGGGCCACGGAGAACTTGCCCGCGTCCGGCCAGTGCGGGTCGAGATCGGTGAACGCCTTCATGTCGTCCATCAGCTTGCCGAGCTTGCCGGCCGCCTCGTCGATGGCGGCCCGGTCGACCTTGGTGTCCTTGCCCATCCCAGCTCCGTCCTCCGCAACGGCCGAAGGCCGGTGTCACCCCGCCGGGGTGACACCGGCCGGGACATCAGAACGCGTTGACGCCCGCGCGGTCGGACGCCTGCATGCGCTGCATCGAGTCCATGACCTGGCGGTGCAGGTCGTCGATGTACTGGTTCTTCGCCTGCAGCTGCTGCTGGAGCTCGTTGGCGGTGGTGTTGTACTGCTCCGCCGAGGCTCCGACGAAGTCCGCACCGAAGAGCTGCTGCACCGCGCTGCGCAGCTGCGAGGTCTCGTCCTGCAGCGCCTGCGCCGAGCGCTTCATCGCCGCGAGGGCTTCCTCGATCTGCTCGTACTGGTAGAACATGGTGTCCATCTGCGGGACTCCTTACCTGTTCAGGGGATCGGGATCAGTTGGCCTGCGGGACGGAGCCGGCGCTCTCGACGTCGGTCTGCATGTTCTCGGTCGCGGCCCGGCGCATCGCCTCGCCCATGTGCTGCAGGTCCGCCTGTGCCTTCTTGCCGAACTCCTGAAGGTCGAGCCAGGCCGCGTGGGTCGCCTTCGCCAGCTCGCTCGACGTCGGGTCGAACTGACCCTCCACCTCGGACGCGGCGGTGCGGATGAGCTGATGTACACCGTTGCCGGTCTCGTCGTGCTGCGTCGCGGTCGATTCGATCCGCGGCATGTCCGCCTTGGTCAGCGCCATGTTGGTCCTCCGGGTCGGGGCCCGGCCCAGTCCGGCCGAGCCTCCTGGTGCGTTCCGTCGATCGGGTTCCCGACGCCTGCAGTGAATCGGTCCTGGTCGTCGCCGACGTAACGGCTTACGTCCGTTCGCACGATCGGTGGGGATTTCCCCCGCCAAGTCACGCACGGGCGGTCACTGCTGCGGTGACCTGGTCTGCAGTGCCGGTTCCCGGTCGAGCACCGGACCGGTGGGGAGCAGCTCCAGCAGCTGCTCGGGCACCGCGACCGCGCTGCTGCCCTGCATGCCCAGCGCGGACAGGGCGTCGTCGTCGGCGACCGGGAACCGCACCCCGATGTCGGTGACGAGGAACGCCGCTCCGGGCGCGGCCCCGGGCGCGGACGCCACCCGCGCGAGCACTCCGGACGCGGCGGGGATCCCGATCCGGTCGGCCTGCACCCCCGGCGTGTGCGTCCCGGCCGGGACGGTGGCCGCCGCGACCGCGGCAGCCGGCAGGGTCCCGATCCGCACCGGGGCATCGGCGTCGGCGACGTCGACCCGGACACAGGGGACGTCCTCCTGGTGGGTCACCACCAACCGGGGCGGCACCGGGGGCAGGTCATGACCGAGCTCCACACCGGCCGCCCGTGGCACCGTCGCGATGTCCGCGGGCCCCACCCGGACCGTGCTCCCGCCGCTCGACATCGCCAGTGCGGCCATCGTCCGGGTGAGCGGGACGACGCCGTCGGCGCGCACCAGGTAGAGGTCGTCCGAGGCGAGCGCGGGGTTGCTGACCTGGTACACCTGCCCGACCCGGCTGGGCCGCCCGGCGATGGTGGGCCCCGGGGCGCCGGGGGTGCTCACCGCCGGCGCGACGAGGTCCGGACCGGCCGGCACCGCCGACAGCCAGCCGGGTTGCACCGGTGCCGGGGCGACGTCGTCGTAGCCCAGCGCGGCGGCCACACGGGGTCCACCGATCCGGTGCCGACGGCCCTGCCAGACCAGGCTCTCCTGGCCGTCGGGGGTGGCGACGAGCAGGCCCTCGTCGTCCGCCGGCTCGGGACCGGCGGGGGCGCCGAGCAGCAGCGACAGGGTGGGCGGCCCGACGCTGCCCGCCGTGGGCGGGCTCGCACACACCGTCCAGGGGGCCCGGTTCAGCGAGGTGGCACTGGGGAGCGAGTCCGGCGCGTCCGGGATGCCGATCGGTGCCCCCACCGGGGTGCCGGCCAGCGACGCGGCCGACACCGACGTCGGCGCCGCGGCCGAGCCGCTCGCCAGCCGGGCCGAGGCCAGGTTGAGCACCGGGTGCAGCGTCCCGTTCAGGTACACGAACCGGGCCCCGGAGGTCTTCTCGGTGACGAGCGCGCCCGCCGTCCGCCACGAGGTGTTCCCACCCGGCTGGAACAGCCCGTACACGCCGAACCCCGCGCAGAGGACCGCCGCGATCAGCACGCCGATGGCGAACCCGGTGCTCAGCCGGCGCCCCGGCGGACGGACGACGTCCGGCCGGCCGTGGGTGACCGCGGAGGTCATCCGCCCGACGACGTAGAAGTAGGCCTGGACCTGGTCCCGACGCGACTGCACCTGCTCAGCCCGCCAGTCCGCGCATCCAGGCGAACACGCCCAGCACCTGCAACAGCAGCGGCAGCACCGCGACCGCCGTCAGCGACTCGACGATCTCGACGGCCCGTCCCCAGTACGGCCGCAGCCGGTGGCCGGGCAGCCGCTCGGCCGCCACGGCGAGCATCGCGCCCGCCGCGAGCACCGGCAGCCACAGCCCCAGCACCCGGGCGGTCGGCGACAGCACCGGGGCGACCCCGACCGCGCACGCCACGAGCGCGGTGAGCACCGGAGCGAGCGCCGCCCACCGGGCCACCACCGAGTCCAGGTGCCGGGCACGCAGCGCCATCAGCGCCGCCACGACGAGCACGAACACCACCGCCCAGACGGTGCCCTCGACGAGCACCACGGGCAGCAGCACGAGCTGTGCCGCCCCGAGCCCGACGTGCAGGGCCGCGGTGTACCCGACCGTCGCCGTCCCCCGCTCCACGACGAGCGCGTAGGGCACCGGCTCGACGTCGTCGGAGAGCTGCTCGGGCTCCCCCGGCAGCAGCGGGAGCTGCAGGCCGGACAGCCGGAAGGCCGTGGAGGGGACGAAGACCCCGGCCACCAGCGACAGCACCACCGCGATCGCCGCGGCCCTCGGCGCCGACACCCCGCCCAGCGCTCCGGCCAGGCCGGCGGCGGCCGTGACCAGGCCCGCCGTCGCGGCCCCGACGAACAGCAGCGCGCCGTCCGCGACCAGCGCGGTCCCGACGGCGAGTGCCATCAGGCCCAGGGCCGCGGCGCAGGCGACCACCGTCATCACCGGGGCGGCCGGCTCGATGAGGCGGATCAGCAGCGCGCCACCGGTGGTGGCGTAACAGACGGCGACACCGGCCAGCCCGGCCGCGGGCCCCGTCCCGGCGCCGCTGCGCGCGACCAGCCCCGCCGCTCCCAACAGGACCACCGCCGTGGCCCCGGCCAGCGCGAGCGCCAGCACCGGCACGGTGACCTGGAGGACCAGCGGGACACCGGTCAGCAGCGCGAGCGCCGCCAGGAGTCGCAGCATGGCCCGGGTCCGGCCGTCGGTCCACGACCAGGGATGGTTGCGGACCTGCTCCCCCACACCGTCCACGACGTCGTCGTAGTCGATCGGGGCCAGCCCGTCGGCCCGTGGCCGGACGTGCACCACCTCGCCGTCGCGCAGGCCCAGCTCGCCGGTCGTGCGTTCCTCGTCGAACGGCGGGTCGCCCAGCCGTTGCAGCACCCAGCCCTCGTGCTCGGCACCCTGCTCGATCACGTCGCCACCGAAGTGCGGCAGCACCGCCGGCAGCAGGTCGGCGAGCGGCACCTCGGCCGGCACGGTGATGTCCGCGGACTTCTCACCGAGGACGAAACGTAGCCGGGCCGAGCTGCGTGTGCGATGCTGGATCTGCTCTTGCGTCACGGTTCCTCGGGTCCTCTCCTGCCAGGGTGTCGACCACCGCGAACCGCCCAGAACGCTAGGTCCGCCCCCGCGTACGCACGCGGCGCCGCGGCCCCGCCCGGGCTTTCCAGGGGAGATCACCCACGAAGGGGAAGCGCGTGAGCACCGAACTGTTCGCCCGCCGGGCGCGCCGTCAGAAGCCCCCGGTGCCCGACGAGACCGTCGAGATCCAGGAGCCGCCCGCGGTCCCCGAGGAGACGGGCGGCGGCATGAGCTCGGCGCTCATGTACGCGCCGATGGGCCTCGGCTCGCTGGCCATGGTCATGATGTTCGTCCGGCCCGGCGGCGGACCGCTGATCTACGTCGGCGGCGGCCTGATGGTGCTCTCCGCCATGGGCATGATGCTGGTCGGGCTGCTGCGCAACTCCGTCAACCACAAGCAGAAGCTGCACGGGCTGCGGCGCGACTACGTCCGCTACCTCACCCAGCTGCGCGGTCGCGTCCGCCGCTCGCTGGCCGCCCAGCAGACGGCGGCGAAGTGGCTGCACCCGGATCCGCGCTCGCTCTGGTCGATCGCCCTGGGCTACCGGTTGTGGGAGCGCCGTCCCTCGCACGACGACTTCGGCGAGATCCGGATCGGGCTGGGGACCCGGCGCTCGTCGCTGGCGCTCACGCCGCCGGAGACCAAGCCCGTGGAGGACCTGGAACCGCTGTCGGCACATGCGCTCCGCCGCTTCCTGCGCGCCTACTCGACCGTCCCCAACGCCCCGATCGCGGTCTACGTCCGCGGGTTCGCCCAGATCCAGATGACCGGCGACGACGAGGCCGTCCTCGGGCTGGCCCGCGCCATGCTGGCCCAGCTGGTCACCGCGCACGGCCCCGCCGACCTGCGGGTCGCGGTGGCCTGCAGCGACGAGAACCGGCACCGCTGGGACTGGTGCAAGTGGCTGCCGCACGGCCAGGACCCCGACTCCCCCGACGCCGCAGGCGCGCGGCGGATCGTGACCGACAGCCTGGCCGAGGCGGAGGACCTGCTCGGTGGCCCGGCGTTCGCCGGACGCCCGCGGTTCGAGGCGGGCTCCCCGATCACCGCGACCGAGCCGCTGGTCGTGCTGGTCCTCGACGGGGTCGGCGTGCACCCGGAGCACCGCTGCGTGCTGGAGGGCTACCGCAACACGGTGCTCCTGGACGTCGGCGGTTCGCTGCCGTGGACACAGCGGGCCGACGCGCTGTTCCTGGAGGTCGACCCGGACGAGGTCCGCACCGTGGTCTTCGACCGGCTGGGCCGCCCGCGACCGCGACCGCTCTGCCGCCCGGACAGGCTGGGGCCGGCCGCGGCCGCGGCGCTGGCACGCACCGTGGCCCGCTTCCGGATCGGGACCGCGACCGGGACGGCCGAGGAGCCGCTGGCCTCGGACTACGACCTCGCCGCGCTGCTCGGCCTCGGCGACGTACGGACCTTCGACCCGGTCCGCTACCGCAGCGGCCGGGCCGGCGCCCAGCGACGGCTGCGGGTGCCGATCGGCATCTCCGCCGCCGGCGCACCGCTCGAGCTGGACCTCAAGGAGTCCGCCGAGGACGGCATGGGCCCGCACGGCATGTGCATCGGCGCGACCGGGTCGGGCAAGTCCGAGCTGCTGCGGACGCTGGTGCTCGCCCTGGCGACGACGCACACCTCCGAGGACCTCAACTTCGTGCTCGTCGACTTCAAGGGTGGTGCCGCGTTCCTCGGGTTCGACTCGCTGCCCCACACCTCCGCGGTCATCACGAACCTGGAGGACGAGCTGGAGCTCGTCGACCGGATGCAGGACGCGCTGACCGGTGAGCTGAACCGACGCCAGGAGCACCTGCGCCGGTTCGAGCACGCCTCGCGTCGGGACTACGAGGCCGCCCGCGCCGCCGGGGCGCCGCTCGAACCGATGCCCGCCCTGCTCGTCGTCGTCGACGAGTTCAGCGAGATGCTGGCCTCCAAGCCGGAGTTCGTCGACGTGTTCGCCATGATCGGCCGGCTGGGCCGCAGCCTCGGGGTGCACCTGCTGCTCGCCAGCCAGCGCCTCGACGAGGGCAGGATCTCCAAGGTCGAGACCCACCTGTCCTACCGGATCGGGCTGCGCACCTTCTCCGCCGGGGACAGCCGCAGCATCATCGGCGTCCCGGACGCCTACGAGCTGACCTCCGCCCCGGGCAACGGCTACCTCCGTCCGGACACCCAGACCCTGCTGCGGTTCAAGGGCGCCTACTCCTCGGCCACCTACCGCCCGGCCCGGCGGCGCCGGCGCCGCGACGACGTCGAGCAGCAGGTGGTGGCGTTCGGGACCGAGTACCTGCCGCGGCCCGTCCTCCCGGAGGCCGAGGAGCCGGAGCCCGAGGAGCCGACCGAGACCCGCACGATGATCGACGTGCTGCTGGGGCGGCTGACCGGGATCGGGCCGCGGGCCCACCAGGTGTGGCTGCCGCCGCTCGTCGTCCCGGCCGCGCTGGACCAGCTGCTCCCCCCGTTGGTCGACGACCCGGAGCTGGGGCTGCGCGCCGTCGGCGCCCTGGACTCGGGCACCCTGCGTGCCCCGGTCGGGCTGATCGACCTGCCGGCCCAGCAGCGACGCGAGCTGCTGACCGCCGACCTGTCCGGGGCCGGCGGCAACGTCGGCGTCGTCGGCGGGCCGCAGACCGGCAAGTCCACCCTGCTGCGCACGGTGATCGCGTCGCTGGCGCTGACCCACTCCGCCGCGCAGGTGCAGTCCTACTGCCTCGACTTCGGCGGCACGCTGTCGTCGCTGTCCGGGCTGCCGCACGTGGGCTCGGTGGCGAACCGGCTCGACCGGGACCGGGTGACCCGCACGGTGCTGGAGGTGACCAACCTGCTGGCGAGGCGGGAGGCCCTGTTCGCCGAACACAACATCGACTCCATGGCGACCTACCGGCGCGCCCGCCGCGACGGCCGCTTCCTCGACGTCGACCCCTACGGCGACGTGATGCTCGTCGTCGACGGCTGGTACACGGTCCGGCAGGACTACGAGGAGCTGGAGGAACGGTTCCAGGAGCTGGCCGCGCGCGGACTCGGCTTCGGCATCCACCTGATCATCGCCTCCAACCGCTGGGCGGAGATGCGCCCCTGGCTGCGCGACGTCCTCGGCACCCGCTTCGAGCTGCGGCTCGGCGACCCGGTGGACTCGGAGGTGGGGAGCCGGGTGGCGGCGACCGTGCCGGAGGGGCGCCCCGGCCGCGGTCTCACCCGGGACAAGCTGCACTTCCTGGCCGCGCTGCCGCGCATCGACGGTTCCGGCGCCACCGACGACCTGTCCGAGGCGACCGTCGAGCTCACCGAGGCCCTGACCACGCCCCGGGCACCGGTCGCCCCTCCGGTACGGCTGCTGCCCGGGCGGCTCTCGCCCGCGGACCTGCCCGCGCCGACGGCGGCGAGCGCGACCGCGGAGATGCGGATGGCGCTGGGTGTCGAGGAGACCCGGCTCGGTGTGCAGTGGTGGGATCTCGACGCCAGCCCACACCTGCTGGTGTACGGCGACACCGAGACCGGCAAGACGGGTCTGCTGCGCCACGTCGCGCGCAGCGTCGCCGCCCACCACACCCCCGACGAGGTCCGGATCGTGTTCGGCGACGTGCGCCGCGAGCTCTACGACGCGGTCGGCCAGGAGTACCAGCAGGACTACTCCGTCGGCGTCGACGCACTGACGACGGCGCTGCGGACGGTCGGGGAGACGCTGCGCGCCCGGGTTCCCGGACCGGACATCACCCCGGACCGGCTGCCGCGCCGGGACTGGTGGACCGGCCCGCGCTACTACGTGCTCGTCGACGACTTCGAGCTGATGGAGGGCGGGATGGGCGCCGGCGCGCTCGAACCGCTGGTGCCGCTGCTCGCCCAGGGCGCCGACATCGGCCTGCACCTGGTGATCGCCCGCAGCACCGGTGGCGCCTCGCGGTCGATGATGAACGCCGGGATCCGGCGGATGTGGTAGCTCGGCACCCCCGCGCTGCTGCTGTCCTGCCCGCGCGAGGAGGGCCGCTTCCTCGGGACGGTGCGGCCGCGCACGCTGCCGCCCGGGCGGGGCCAGTTCGTCGACCGCAGGCGGTCGGTGCGCCTGGTGCAGACACCCCGCACCGACGACGGCGGGTGACCGGCGCGGTGCCGGCGCGGCGGGTACCGCGCCGGCACCGGGTCAGCCGAGCTGGTTGGTCGCGAACAGCTCCGTGATGTGCCCGCCGAGCCGCTCCCAGTGCTGCCCCGACGAGGCCGCGGCGGCCGCGCCGTCGCCGGAGGCGCACAGGTCCACGAACGCGTCGTGGTGCTCGATCGTGTTGCGACCGCCCAGCAGCGTGGAGAACTTGCGGTAGAGGATCCGGTGGATCTGCGGGTGCAGCTGCTCGACGATCCGGGTCAGCGTCGGGTTGTCCGCGACGCGCAGCGGCACGCCGTGGAAGCGGTCGTCGGCCTCCAGGGCGGCGTCGGTGTCGTCGGAGACCACCGCACGCTCGAAGTCGCGGTTGGCCGCACGCATCTCCTCCAGGTCGGCGGCGGTCATCCGGGGCACCGCGGTGCCGACGGCGAGGGTGTCCAGCGCCCGCAGCACCGCCAGCGCGCGCTCGGCATCGGTCCGGTCCAGCGGGGTGATCCGGGTGTAGACACCGGGCTTGGCCTCGACCAGCCCGGTGTCCGCCAACCGGTTGAGCGCCTCCCGCACCGGGGTCCGGCTCAGGCCGAACCGCTCCGCGAGCTCGGTGTCACGGACCTTCTCCCCCGGCAGCAGCTCGAACCGGACGATGGCGTCGCGCAGACGCGCGAACACCTCGTCGCTGAGCAGGCGGCGCGGGACGGGAGCGATCTGCATGCAGCACACGATATATCAACGACACGTTAAATCGGCGCGGTCAACGCGACCATCGCCCGGGCCAGGATCCGTGCCGGATCCAGCAGCGGCACCGTGACGTCGGTCGTGGCCAGGCACAACGGGATCTCCGTGCACCCGGCCACGACCGCCTCCGCACCGGCCCTGGCGAGCCGGTCGGCGACCGCGGCCAGGACCGCGGTCTCGGTCGCACCGCGACGACCGGCCTTGATCGACAGGATCGCTGTCATCACGGCCTGCTGGTCGCGGGCGTCGGGCACGATCACCTCGACCCCCCTGCGGTGCAACCAGTCCTGGTAGAGCCCGGTGCCGACGGTCCCGTCGGTCGCGAGCAGGCCCGCGCACCGGACCGGCGGCGCCGCGCCGGCGAGGTGCCGGGCGACCTCGTCGATCATGTGGACGACCGGGACGTCGACGTAACGCAGCAAGGCCGGAACGAACGCGTGGGCGGTGTTGCAGGGGATGGCGATGTGCGTCGCCCCGGCCTCCTGCAGCTTCTCCGCGCCCGCGCGCAGCCAGGGCAGGGGGTCCGGCCCGCGCCCCTGCAGGCTCTCCGTGCGGTCGGGCACCGTCGGGTCGGACCAGATGACGACCCGGCGGTGCTCCTGGTCCCGGACCGCGGGGGTCGCGTCCACGAGCTTGGCGTAGAAGTCCGCGGTGGCCGCGGGACCCATGCCGCCCAGGATCCCGATCACCGGGGCATCCGGTGCGACGGGCCCGGTCGGGACCCGCGCCGCGACCGGCCCGGTCGCGTGCGGGGTGCGTTCCGGCGCGATCATCAGCCCTGCGATCCCTGCGTGGCGTCGACCCGCTCGTCCGGGGCGGGCGCCCCGGCACGGTCCGCCGTGACCGGCCCGGTGCGGACCGGACGCCCGTCCCCGGCAGCCGCGGCCGCCTCGGTCCCGGCATCGGCGGGGTCGGCGACGGGGTCGGCGGCAGCGTCGAGGTCGGCGGGCAGCGGCTCACCGCGCCGTCGGGCCCCCCGGATCTCCGACCGGTCGATGACCGCCGCCGCCAGCGAGTTGCCGACGACGTTCACCCCGGTACGGGCCATGTCGACGATGAAGTCGACGCCGAGCAGGAGCGCCACGCCCTCGGGCGGCAGCCCGATCGTCGTGCTCGCGGCGAGCAGCACGACCACCGACGCCGAGGCGACCCCGGCCATGCCCTTGGACAGCACGACGAGCACACCGACCATCAGCAGCAGGCTGCCCCAGGAGGTGTCGAGACCGAAGGCGTTGGCGATGAACACGAGGGCGACGGCCTGGTAGAGCACCGAACCGTCGGTGTTGAAGGAGTAGCCCAGCGGGACCACGAACGACGAGGTCGAGCGGCTCACGCCGAACTGCTCGAGACGACCCAGCAGCGGGGCCAGGACCGCCTCCGAGCTGCGGGTGACGAACGCCAGCCCGGCCAGGTCGCCGATCGAGCGCAGCATCGCGACGTAACGCACGCCGTAGATCGCCGCGATGATCGGGAAGATCACGCCGAGGACGAGGATCAGCCCCAGGTAGACCACTCCGACGAAGCCGAGCAGGCTCACCAGGTTGCCGAAGCCGTAGTGCGCGACGTCGTAGGCGATGAACCCGAGCACGCCCAGCGGGGCGAACGCGATGACGTAGCCGACGACCTTGAACATGGCGCCTGCGAAGGAGTCGAGGACGTCGTTGACCGGGCGGGCCTTCTCCCCGAGCGCGGCCAGCGCGATGCCCACCAGCGTCGCGAACACGATGACGCCGAGCAGGTTGCCCTCCGCGAACGCCTGGAACACGTTCTTCGGGATCGCGTGCAGCAGCAGCTCGTGGAAGTCCACGCCCTGCTGGAGGTCGCCCACCGCGGCCGCGTCGCCACCCGAGGTCGGGGCGCCGACGCCGAGGTCGAACGCCTTCGCCAGGCCGACGGCCAGCAGCAGGATGACCGTGGTGACGATCTCGAAGTAGAGGATCGACTTGCCGGCGATGCGGCCGACCTTCTTGACCGACTCCATCCGCGAGATGCCCAGCACGATCAGCGGGAACACCAGGGGGACGACGACCATCTGGACCGCGTTCAGGAACGCGTCACCGAGGATCTTCAGACCCTCGCCGACGGCGGGGAACGCCCAGCCGACCGCCGCACCGAGGGCCACCGCGATCAGCGACTGGACACCGATCGGGTAGCGCCAGAAACGCCAGTGCACGCGTCCGGCCACGGAGCCGCGGCCGGCTCGCGGCGGCGGTGGCTCCTGGGGCGTCGACGGCGTCGGGGACACGGCCATTGTGACTCCTAGCTGCTGTTCGCGTGCAATATATTGCACTCTGGGTTTTGAACTTCGCGTCCAACATTGAGTAGTCTGGCGGTCGTTGTCAAGAGTGGAGAGCAGCCATGAACGCGATGACGCGTACGGAGGGGGATTCCCTCGGCACGGTCGAGGTGCCCGCGGACAGGTACTGGGGGGTGCACACGGCACGGGCCGTCGCCAACTTCGCGGTGACCGGCGAGACGATCGGGGGTTTCCCGCGGCTGGTGCAGGCACTGGCCGCGGTGAAGGAGGCGGCCGCCCTGGCCAACCGGGACCTCGGGCGGTTGGACGGGCGCCGGGCAGACGCGATCGTCGCGGCCTGCCGGGAGCTGCGCGCGGGCGCGCTGGCCGATCAGTTCCCCCTCGACCCGATCCAGGGTGGCGCGGGCACCTCGACCAACATGAACGCCAACGAGGTCGTCGCGAACCGGGCCCTGGAGCTGCTCGGACACCGACGGGGTGACTACGCCGAGCTGGCCCCGCTGACGCACGTCAACCTGGGCCAGTCGACTAACGACGTGTACCCGACGGCGATCCGGCTCGCCATCGGATCCCACCTGCACGAGCTGATGGTCGCCCTGCAGCACCTGGCCGCCGCGTTCGCGCGCAAGTCCGCCGAGTTCCACGACATCGTCAAGATGGGCCGGACCCAGCTGCAGGACGCGGTCCCCATGACGCTGGGCCAGGAGTTCGGCACCTACACCACCATGCTGGGCGAGGACTGCCTCCGGCTGCGCGAGGCCGCCGAGCTGCTGCTCGAGAGCAACCTCGGCGGCACGGCGATCGGGACCGGGATCAACGGGCACCCGGACTACGCACGGCTGGCCTGCGCGCACCTGCGCGACATCACCGGCCGAGAGGTCGTCCCGGCGGGCGACCCGATCGAGGCCACCCAGGACTGCGGGGCGTTCGTCCAGGTCTCCGGCGTCCTGAAGCGGGTCGCGGTGAAGCTCTCGAAGGTGTGCAACGACCTGCGCCTGACGTCGTCGGGCCCGTCGGTGGGCCTGTCCGAGATCAACCTGCCTCCGGCCCAGGCCGGATCGTCGATCATGCCGGGGAAGGTCAACCCGGTCATTCCCGAGATGGTCAACCAGGTGGCGTTCGAGGTCATCGGCAACGACCTCACCGTCACCATGGCCGCCGAGGGCGGGCAGCTGCAGCTCAACGCCTTCGAACCGATCATCGTCTACGGGCTGATCCGGTCGGCCTCGCACCTGGAGGCCGCGGCGCGCACGCTGGCGGACCGGTGCGTCGACGGGATCACCGCGAACCGTGAGCACCTGGAGGAGGGGGTGCGCGGGTCGGTCGGGATCGTCACCGCGCTCTCGCCCGCACTCGGCTACGCGACCAGCGCGGAGATCGCCAAGGAGTCCCTGGCCACCGGCCGTCCGGTCGGCGACATCGCGGTGGCCCGGGGGCTGCTCGGCCCCGACGAGGTCGGCGAGCTGCTCTCCCCCGCTGCACTGGCGGGCCTGGCCGCTCCGGCCCGGCCGCTGCCGCGCGACCTGGACGCCGCCCTGCACTGACCGCCGCTGCGGCACGGGCCCCGGTGCGCGGTCGACGACCGCGCACCGGGTCCCCCGTCGTCCCGGGACGACCCGGGACCCGCTCATCCGGCCCGGATGCCGGTGGGCCGCTCCGGCACACCGCCGTCGTCCGCCGGACCGCCCGCGCCACCGTCGGCCGGGGCGGTTCCGCGGATCTCGACGCGCCGGGGCGGGGCCCACCGACGACGGTGCGCGGCAGGGCCCAGCCGGACCAGCAGCACGACCACCGCGGCCGTACCGGCGGCGGCGAGCACACTGAGCAGCGCCGTCAGCGGCCCCCACGACGGGGCGACCGACTCGGGTGCGCGGACCGGTGGAGCGACGACGGCGGCCTCCCGCCCCGTTCCCTCCTCGGGCAGCACGGCCGTGACGGCGTCGACCGGGTTCACCGTGCCCCAGCCGAGTGCCGGGTCGGGGAGCGGGACCGCGGGGTGCGTCGCGGTCGTCTCCAACCGGTGTTTGACCTGGTCGGCACGCAGGTCGGGCCGGTAGGCGCGAACGAGGGCGGCGGTGCCCGCCACGAACGGCGCCGCGTAGCTGGTGCCGCTGCCCTGCCAGTGGCCGGGCCCACCCGGTCCGATGCTGACCACGTCGCTGCCGGGGCCGACCAGGGACAGGTACGGGCCGGTCTGGGAGAAGTCGGCGCGCCCGCCCTCGGCGTCGACGGCACCGACCGCGATCACCGTCGGGTACGAGGCCGGGTAGGTGACGGGATCGCCCGTGCGTGCCCCGTTGGCGGCCGAGGCGACCACGACGACGTCGTGGGCGGCGGCGTGGGCCACCGCCGCGGCGAGTCCGGCGTCCGGGATGCTGGTGCTCGCCGACACGTTGATCACGCGGGCGCCCTCGTCCACGGCCCGGCGGATGCCCGCGGCCAGGGACGCGGCGGTCACCCGGCCGGCGTCGCCGTCCGGGCCCGGGACCGTGACCCGGATCGGCAGCAGCGTCGCGTCGGGGGCGATCCCGGCGAACCCGCTGCCCGCGACCGGCTGCGCGGCGATGATGCCGCCGACGAAGGTCCCGTGGCCGTAGCAGTCGTCGTCGGCGGGGCCGTCGGACACGACGTCGGCACCCGGGAGGACGCGTGCGCCCGCGAGCTGCGGGGTCCGGGCGTCGACCCCGGTGTCGACGACGGCGACGACCACTCCGGCACCCCGGGTCACCGGCCACACCCGCTGCGGCGCGAGCTGGCGCTGGGCCCAGGGCAGGGTCGGCTCGGTCACCGTGGGCGGGGGCAGGCAGCCCGGGCGGACCGCCGGGGCGGCGAGGGCGGGTGGCGCGGCGAGGGCCGGTGGGGCGGTCAGCGCCGTGACGAGCACGGCCGCACCGAGCGCCACGGCCCGGCCGACCACGCGGGACCTCGCCGACCTCACGACGCGGCGGCCGAGTCGCCGGTCGCGCCCGCATCGACCGTGAGGAGCGGGACGGTGAGGCGTCGGACCAGATCCGGGTCCTCCACCGTCCGCAGCACCATCCGGCGGCGACGCTCCAGGGCCCGCTCCAGTCGGGTCAGCGCCGCCTGGTCGCGCTCGCCGATCCGGGTCTCCTCGGTGCCACCGGAGCCCTCGCCCTCGTCCGCGCCGAGCTCGCGGACGAGAAGGGCGAGGCGCGGCGCCACCGGCCCGCCGTCGACGTCCTGGGGTGCGGGCGCATCGCGCACACCGATGGTCCGGAACCGCGTACCGGCCGGGAAGACGACCTCGGCGACGGGGCGGCCCGCGACGAGCTCGCTCGTGCGGCGCGCCGTGGTCGGCCAGATGAGGACGTCGTACCCGGCGTCGGGGACGGTCACGTCGAGCTCGCCGGTGGCACTGAGGAATCCCGGTTCGGCGAGCGTCCCGCCCACCACGGTGTGGTCCGACGGCGGTTGCGGCGTCTGCCCCTGACGCAGCACCGGGCGCCGGTGCGTCGGGAGGCGGCGCAGCCCGGAGACCAGGCAGGCCAGCTGTCCCTCCGGCAGGTCGCGACGGCCGGCGCGGACGCCCTCGTTGACGGCGCCGCCGCCACGGTCACCGTTGCCGAGGTGCAGGCACACCGCGGCCAGGTCGGTCTTGACACCGGACGCGTCCCCGGTGCGCAGCGACGGCCAGGACGCCAGCGCAGCGTTGACCGTAGCCAGTGCCTCGGTGTACTGGTCCCCGGCGGCGGCGACGAACCGTTCGCGTTCCTTGCCCGTGCTGGGCCGGTCCTCGACGACGAGCGGTGGCAGCTCGGGTGGCCCGGCCCGGTCAGCGGGCCCGGTCGTGGCCGCGGGGTCCCTGTCCTCGGCACCGGGACCGTCGGCGGCGCCGTTCCCGGTGACGGAGCCGGTCGGCCCGACGTCGGCGGCGGGTCCCGTGGGCACGACGTCGTCGGCCGGTGGCGGGGCCGCACCGCCGGTCGCGCCGTCGCCGGCCTCCGGCGGCTGCGGTGCGTCACCGAGGGTCGGGTGGCCGCCGGGGGTGGACGGTTCCGCGACGGCCGGGACGGGCATCGGGCGGCCGGCCGACTCGACCCGCAGGTCGGGTACGGTGGTGTCCCAGCTCGCCGGGGCCGGCCGGGGCAGCAGCCCGAGGGAGACGGCGCGGTCGGCGTCCTCCGGGGTGGCCCAGACCCCGCGGAGCCGGACCCGGTGGCGGGCGCGGCGCTCGTCGTCGAGGGAGTCGACGAGCGACCGGGCGGCGGCGAGGAGCTCCGCCCCGACGGGCTCGCCGTCGTGACCGAGGTGGAGGGTCCAGACCGCCGGGTCGTGGGGATCGGCCGGCGCCGGCCCGGCGTCCCCGGCACCGAGGACCAGGCCCGAGGGGACGACCGTGGCGACGACGTCGCCACGGACGTAGCCGCAGCCCCGCGCGGTCCACCCGGCCGGTGGGAGGCCCACCGACAGCACCTCCTGCCCCCCGTCGAGGCGTTGGCGCAGCACCGTCGGGAAGGGACGCATCCGGGTCTCCCGCCCGGGTTCGACGGCGAAGGTCTCCACCCCCGACGACGTCCGCAGCGCGACACCGGTGCCCAGGGCGAAGTCCGTGCCGAGCGCCTCGCCCAGGGCCGCCGGGAACCCGTCGGTGAGCGCTGCGGGGGTGAGCGGCGCGACCAGGACGGGGCCGTCGGAGGCGATCGTCCGCGCGGCGGCGGCGACCGCCTCCGGCGACGGGACGGCACCGGCGCCGCCGACGAGCAGCTGCACGAAGCGTCGGTCGAGAACGGCACGCAGCGCCACGTCGTCGTCCCCGGGGCCCTCCTCCGGCGCGGGGAGGCCACGGACCGCGAGACCGGCGGGCACCGGCTCGACGGCCGCGCCCTCGACGACCGTGGGCTCCTCGGGCAGCGCGCCCTCCCAGTCCGGGCGCGGGAAGCGGGTGCCGTGCGCCTGCGGGGCTGCCCCCGGTGCGAAACGCACCCATCCCGCACCGCCGACCGTGGGGCCGGTGAGAATGCCGGACCCGACGGAGAACCGCATGGCCCCCGACGGGGCGACGAGCGCGACACCGGTGGCGTCGACGACCTGTTGCAGCCTGGCACCCAGGGCGGCGATGTCGGTGACCGCGAGCCACAGCTCGCCGTCGGCACCCGCGGGGCCGGACATCACCTCGCGCAGCAGCCCGAGGAGCTCCGCCGCGAGGCCCGACCGGCGGTAGGCCGTCCCGACCAGCATGACGAGCGGCGGCCCCGACGGGCCCAGGCCGGACAGGAACCCGCGCTCCCGGGACGCCTCGGTCCCGTCGGCGATCAGGACGTGCGGCCCGACCAGGGTCGCGACCAGGGGGTCCGCGACGGACTCGGCCCGGGCGTCGGTCACCGGTCCCACCTCGCTCTCCTCGGGCACGCGTGCACCGCCCCCGGCGGGACGGACCCGATCCACCGTCGATCATGGCCAGGCCGGTCCCGCGGTGTGCCTCCGCGCGTCGCGCGGCCACCGAACACAGGGGTTTCCCCCGTCGACGGCCGGTGGTCAGCCCTCGAAACCGTCGGTGATCCGGGCGGCGAGCAGGAGGACCGCGTCGACGGTGGCCGGCGCCAGCCGGGCCAGGTCGATCCGGCCACCGTGCGCGAGGTGCTGGTCGAACGGCAGCTCCACGACGGCGCGGACACGGGACTCGAAGTGCCTGCGGACCACGTTCCGGTCGATCTCCCGGCTCCACCGGTCCTGGGAGAGCACGACGACCGCCTGCTCGGCGAGTGCGGAGAACCCGTGCCCGTGGAGCCAGTCCAGGGTCCTCGACGCCCGCGTCGCCCCGTCCACGGTCGGGGTCCCCACGACGACGAGCGCGTCGGCCAGCGTCAGCGTCCCCTCCATCGCCGAGTGCACCAGCCCGGTGCCCGAGTCGGTGACGAGCACGTTGGCGAATCGGCCGATCAGCCCGCAGACCGCCTCGTACTCCTCCCGGCTGAACGACTCCCCCGCCGCCGGATCCTGCTCCGAGGCGATGACCCGCAGGCGTCCGGCCAGGCTGCTGAAGCGGTCGAGATCGTGGACCGACGACGCGTGCGCGGCGCCCGCGAGCAGCTCCCGGACCGTCGCGGAGGTATCGCCGGTGAGCCGGTCCGCCAGGGTGCCCGCGTCGGGGTTGGCGTCGAGGGCGACGATCCGGTCGCCGCGGTTCTCCGCCAGCACCAGCCCCAGCAATGCCGACACGGTCGTCTTGCCGACGCCGCCCTTGATCGAGGCGACCGCGATCCTGCGGACCCCGGCCAGCGGTCGACGGATCTGCTGGATGAGGTTCTGCCGGGCGAGCTGCGCCGGGGACGGCCCGGGGTTGTAGCGGCCCGCGGTGACGGCGTAGACGCCGCGACGCCAGCCGTGCATCGGCTGGTCCCCGGCGTAGCGGATCGGGGCGTTCGGCGCGACGGGCCGGACCGGACCGGCGTGCTCGACCGGCAGCGGGACCGGTGCGGGCCTCGTCCCGGCGGGCGGCGCGGGCCGTCGCGGCCACGGCGGCGTGTCCGGGTGCTGCGGGACCGAGCGCGGCCGCCCCGGGCCGGGCGGCGGTCCGTCCGGCGACGCGGCGGTCGGCCGGGACGACGGATGCGCCCGACCGCGTGGCGGTGTCCGCCGGTCGGCCCCGTCGCGGGGCACCGGACCGGCCGCGGAGCCGGACCCCGCCGGTGGGGTGGTGCTCCCGCCGGAGGGGGTGGTGCGGCCGGTGACCACCGGGATCGCCGTCGTCGCCGGGGGTGCGGTCTCCCCGGTCGCGCTTCCCGTCCGCTCGGGGGACCTCGGCGGAGCCGCCGCCTGCGGCGTCACCCGCAGGGCACGGGTCTCCGGATCGGCCGCGCCCCCGGCTCCCGCCTGCGGCCCGGCGGCCCCGGCCGTCGTCGTGATGTCCCGGACCGGCGTCCCGGTCTCGGCAGGGTCCCGGACCCGCGCACCGGTGCCGGCAGGGTCGTGGTCCGGCGCCCCGAGGTCGGCGGGGTCGCGGCCCGGGAGCGGGAGGAGGTCCGGCGCCGACGACGGGGCAGGGGGTGGCTGGACCGGCGGATCCGGCTCCGGACCGGCCACGGGAGCCGGGCCGGAGGCCTGTCCGGCTCCTCCGGCGGATCCCCTCGGGCGCCCCGCGTCCCAGGTCACCGTCCAGTCGACGGGGATCCACTCGTCGGTGGCATCGCCCGTCGCCGGGTCCTGCCCCGTCCGGTCCTGCACAGTCCGGCCTCCGTCCTCAGCCGACCGACACCTCGGTCGACCTCACCGACGAGGGGTCGACCGGTTCGTCCAGGGACACGGTCACCGAGGAACCGCTGATCGTCTTCGTCGCGGACGTGCCGCCGTCGTCGGTGCTCACGGTGACGTGAGCGGTACGGCCCGAGCAGTGCTCGTCGAAGCCGGAGATGCGGACGGCCGTCACCTTGCCCTCGTCGTTCTGCTTCACCGAGACCGACAGCGACGACGCGTCGGTGGAGCACTGCTCCGAGGCCCGCTGTTCCTCGGCCTGCTGCCGCGCGGCACGCTCCTCCGCCGCCTGCCGTGCGGCCGCCCGCTGCTCGGCTGCCCGCTGCTCGGCCGCCTCCTGCGCGGCGGCCCTGCGCTCTGCCGCCTTCCGCTCGGCAGCCTTCCGCTCGGCAGCCTTCTGCTCAGCCGCCTTCTGCTCAGCCGCCTCTCGCTGGGCGGCCTGCTGCTGGGCGGCCTGCTGCTGGGCCAGCACGAACTCGACCGCCTGCTGCTCGATCGCGCGGTCGGTCCCCTCCTCGGCACGCGGGAGGGCGACCCCGGCCGGGCCGACCGCGTCTTGGGTGGCCACCTCCGAGGCGGTCCGGGTCGGCGTCGCCTCGTCCGGGGCGGAGCCGGTGGGGGTCCGGGCGGACGTGCCGTCGACGCCGGGCGCGCGCTCGGACTGACCGGCGACGGCGGCCCCGCGGGACGGCGCCTGCGCGACCATCTCGGACAACCGCCCGCGCTCGGTCGCCCCAGCCGACATCCGCGCGATCCACTGGTCGGCGAGCGAGAGCGCCTCCCGCTCCGAGACCTCCTCGGGTGCGGCGGCCACCGGAGCGGACTGCGGCGTGCCCTCCGCGGCGGGCGCCCCCTCCTCCGGCGCGGGATCGCTCGACGACGGTGCGGGCTGCGCGAGAACGGGCTGCTCCGGAGCGGATTGCGCCGGTGCAGGCTGTGACGGTGCGGGCTGCTCGGGAGCGGGCTGTGCCGGGAGGGACTGGACCGGTGCGGCCTGCTGCGTGCCCTCGGCCACGGGCTCCTCCGTCTGCTGCGGCGAGCCGCTCTCCGCCGGGGCAGCGGGCTCGGGCAGCACGCCCAACGCGGTGAGGGCCTCGGCGACCTCCGCCTGCCGGGCGGAACCGGTCGGCACGTCCGCGGCCCCCTCGGACGTCGCGGAACCGGACGCCTCGGACGGCCGGTCAGCGGCGACGAGGGACGTGACGGGGGTGGCGGCGGAGTCCACGGTCTCCACGGGCCGGTCGAGCGTCGTCGCGACGGCCCCGCCCACGGTGTCGGTGGCGTCTCCGGCGGACGCGGCTACGGTGTCGGTGGCCTCTCCGGCCGACTCGGCCACCGGCGTCACGACCTCGCGCACGGGGGCTGCCGGTACCGGCAGCGAGACCGGAGCCGACGCCACGGGGACCGGCAGCGCGACGGGCGCGGCGGCCACCGGTGCGGAGGCCACGACCGGGCCGAGCACGGACGGCGCCGAGGGCACCGCGGGCAACAGCGTCTCGGGGGCCACGACCTCCGGCTCGTCGACACCGACGCCGTCGAGCGAGGGCAGCTTCGGCTCCGCCGCGGCCGACGGGGTCGGAGCGGGCTCCGGCGCGGACTCCGGGGCGGCATCGCGCGATGCCCGGATCTCCGCGTCGTCCGGCTGCAGCGCCTCGTTCCGCTGTCCCGCGGCCCAGGCGGCCCACTCCTCGGTGGAGTCGCTGGTCTCCCCGGCCGGTGCACCGGCGACGGCCGCCCCGAACACCCCGACGGCGGTGAGCGCGGTCAGTCCCACGACCAGTGACTGCCGAGGGGCCGCAGTGCGGCGCTGGGGCCGCGTGGGGTCGTCGCGTCGGGGAGCCGACATCGGTGCACCTTCCGTCCGGTCGTCGTGCCGGCCGGGTTCTCCGGCCCGCAGCTGACCACGACCATCGCGCGCGACCGGCCCGGACGTACCTCGGGAAGACGCCGAACGGCCCATCCCGAGGAAGATCCCTCGCCAACCGGCGCCTCCCCCACCGCCCGCGTGGCGGGGGGTCAGTCGCGCCGGTAGGCGGTGAACCGTCCGTTGCCACGACGCTCGACGGTCAGCGGCAGCCCGAACGTCTCCGACAGCGGCTCGGAGGTCATGACCTCGTCCAGGAGCCCCGCGGCGACCACGCGGCCCTCGCGCAGCAGCAGACCGTGGCTGTAGTTGGGCGGGATCTCCTCGACGTGGTGGGTGACCAGCACCGACGCCGGGGCGTACGGGTCGTCGGCGAGGTCGGCGAGCCGGGTGACGAGGTCCTCGCGGCCCCCGAGGTCCAGCCCGGCGGCGGGCTCGTCGAGCAGCAGCAGCTCCGGGTCGGTCATCAGCGCGCGGGCGATCAGGGTGCGCTTGCGCTCGCCCTCGGACAGCGTGCCGTAGGCGCGCCCGGCCAGCGGCCCCATCCCGAGCTGGTCCAGCAGCTGCCGGGCCCGACCTGTGTCGTCGTTCTCGTACTCCTCGCGCCAGCGACCGAGCACGCCGTACCCGGCGGAGACGACGACGTCGGAGACGATCTCGTCACCCGGGATGCGCACACCCAGGTTGGCCGAGGTGAGGCCGATCCGGGTGCGGAGCTCGAACACGTTGACCCGGCCCATCCGCTCGCCGAGCACGAAGACGGTGCCCGAGGTCGGGTGCAGCTCGGCACCGGCCAGGCGCAGCAGGGTGGTCTTGCCGGCTCCGTTGGGGCCGAGCACGACCCAGCGCTCGTCGAGCTCGACCCGCCAGTCGACGGCGTCGAGGAGCACGGTGTCACCACGACGGACGGTGGCGGCGTCCATGCCGACGACCAGATCCTCGTCGTCGATCTCTGTGACACCGGGCGCGGCGGGGGTTCGGGGCGAAGTCACCCCCCTATCCTGGCCGATCGTGCCTGTCTTCCCCCTCGGTGCCCACCCCGACGACCACGGGACCCGCTTCGCGGTCGCCACCACCAGCGCCGAGACCGTCGAGGTCTGCCTGGTCGACGGCTCCGACAGCGACGGCGGGGAGCTCACCGAGCGCCGGGTGGAGCTGCGCGAGCACACCTTCGGCGTGTGGCACGGCCACGTCCCCGGGGTGCGCCCCGGCCAGCGCTACGGCTACCGGGTGCACGGTGAGTACCGGCCGTTCCGCGGTCTGCGTGCGAACCCGCACAAGATCCTCGTCGACCCCTATGCGGCGCGGATCACCGGCACCGTCACCGACCTCGTCGCCGCCCGCGGGTGGGACGGCGACCCGATGTCGGGGCGGCCCAGCACCGTCGACTCGCTCGGCTCGGTGCCGCTGTCGGTCGTCACCTCGACCGATCTCGCGCCGCGCCCGTCCCGGCCGGACGTGCCGTGGTCGGAGACGGTGATCTCGGAGATCCACGTGCGCGGCTGGACCCGGCTGCACCCGGAGGTGCCCGAGGCGCACCGCGGCACCTACCTCGGCCTGGCGCACCCCGCGGTGATCGCGCAGCTGCAGCGGACCGGGGTGACGGCCGTCGAGCTGCTGCCGGTGCAGGCGAACGCGCCGGAGCCGCCGCTGCTGGAGCGGGGCGCGTCGAACTACTGGGGCTACGCGACGCTCGGGTTCCTCGCCCCGCACGCGGGCTACGCCAGCGACCCCGGCAACGAGGTCGCGGAGTTCCGCTACCTCGTCGACACCCTGCACGCGGCCGGGATCGAGGTCATCCTCGACATCGTCCCCAACCACACCTGCGAGGGCGGGGTCGGCGGCACCACGCTGTCCTACCGCGGCCTCGACGCGCCGGCCTACTACTCGCTCGGCGGGTCCGGGCACGACGCCGACATCACCGGCACCGGCAACACCCTCGACGCCGGCTCCCCCACGGTGATCCGGCTCGTCTGCGACGCCATGCGGCACTGGGTGCACGCCTACGGCGTCGACGGATTCCGGATCGACCTCGCCTCGGTGCTCGGCCGGCCGCGGTCCGGGCCGTTCTCCCCGGACTCGGCGCTGCTCACCGCGATCGCGCAGGACCCGACGCTGTCGACGACCAAGCTGATCGCCGAGCCGTGGGACGCCACCGGCGAGGGCTACCGGGTCGGCGGGTTCGGCGTCGCCTGGTCGGAGTGGAACGGCCGCTACCGCGACGCGGTGCGCGACTTCTGGCGCGGCCACGGCGGCGTCGCCGAGCTGGCGTCGCGGCTGACCGGCAGCTCCGACATCTACCAGCTGTCCGGACGCCGTCCGTGGGCCTCGGTGAACTTCGTGACCGCGCACGACGGCTTCACCCTGCGCGACCTCGTCTCCTACGAGCGCAAGCACAACGAGGGCAACGGCGAGGACAACCGCGACGGCACCGACGACAACCGCTCGCAGAACCACGGCGTCGAGGGCCCGACCGACGACGCCGGCATCCGCGCCGCCCGGCGGTCCACGGCCCGGGCGATGATGGCGACGCTGCTGCTGTCGATCGGCACGCCGATGATCACCGGCGGCGACGAGCGCTGGCGGACACAGGGCGGCAACAACAACGCCTACTGCCGCGACGACGAGACCTCGTGGGTCGACTGGACCACCACCGACGAGACCACCGCGATGGAGGCGTTCACCGGACGCGTCGCCGCGCTGCGCCGGGAGTCGCCGGTGCTGCACCGCGACCAGTTCTACGTCGACGGCGAGGTCCTGTGGTGGGACCCGTCCGGGCGTCCGATGGAGCCGCACGACTGGCACGACGGCGGCCGCCGCACCCTGGTCGTGCTGCTCGCCGACTACTGGCTGCTGGCCCTGCACGCCGGGGAGGAACCCGTCGACTGCGTGCTGCCCGCCGAGCACGGCTTCGACCCGGTCCTGGACTCCACCGCGCCCGACGGCACCCCCGCCGACACCGCACCGGTCGAGGCGGGCGCGACGATCGTCCTGCCGCCCCGCTCGGTGCGCCTGCTGCGGAGCCGCTGACCACGGCACCCTCGCCGCGAGGGCTGGGAGCGGCGCGGCCCGCGGCGTAGGCTCCGCGCATGCCGCGCTACGAGTTCCGCTGCCGCGAGTGCAGCACGACGTTCGAGGTCGAACGGCCGATGGCCGCGTCGTCGGACCCGGCGGACTGCCCGCACGGGCACGCGGACACCGTGAAGTTGCTGTCGACGATCGCGCTCGGCGGCCGGTCCGGTGCCGCACCCCGGCCCGCGATGGCGCCGGCCGGTGGCGGCGGGGGCTGCTGCGGCGGCGGGTGCTGCGGCGGCTGAGGTGTACGTCCCGCGGCACGGCGAGGTGGCGGGCGCTCATCCCCCACTCGACGTCGGTGGTCCCTGAGCACGACAGCCCTCGACGCGACCGGACGACCTCCGCCGGCCGAGCGGGTCCGCCACCGGGGGCGGACCCGCCGGACTCAGCCCGCCAGGACGATCCGCCCCAGCTCGACCGACGACGCCAGGTGCGGGTGGTGCGGCAGCACCCGCACCGTGTACCCGGTGAGCCCCGCGTGCGGCAGCGGCACGGCGACCTCCCAGGACCCGTTGCCGCGGTGCTGCATCGCGACGGTCACCGGGTCCGCCAGCTCGTCGGAGGAGTCGACCCGCCCGACGACGGCCTCCACCGTCACGTCCGACGGGTCCAGCCCGGCCAGGTCCACCCCCGCCCGGACCGTCATCGGCGACCCGACGACCGGGGTGTCCGGCAGCCCGGACGCGTCGACGCCGGTGATCCGGACGTGGTTCCACGCCTTGTTCAGCCGGGCCCGGAACTGCGCGATGTCGCGGGCGACGGCGTAGTCCGACGCGGCCGCGTCGGCGGCGGCGCGGGCGGCCGGGGTGTACCAGTCCTGCACGTACTCCCGCACCATCCGGGTGGCCTGCACCTTCGGCCGCAGGGTGGTGAGGGTGTGGCGGACCATCTCGACCCAGCGGTGCGGGACGCCGTCGACGCGGTCGTAGAACGCCGGGCCGACCTGGGTGGCGATGAGCTCGTAGAGGGCGTTGGCCTCGAGGTCGTCGCGCCGGGTCGGGTCCTCGACGCCGTCCGCGGTGGGGATGGCCCAGCCGTTGGCGCCGTCGTAGAACTCGTCCCACCAGCCGTCGCGGATGGACAGGTTCAGCCCGCCGTTGAGCGCGGACTTCATGCCCGAGGTGCCGCAGGCCTCCAGCGGGCGGAGCGGGTTGTTCAGCCAGACGTCGCAGCCCCAGTAGAAGTAGCGCGCCATCGACATGTCGTAGTCGGGCAGGAACACGATGCGGTGACGCACGCCCGCGTCGTCGGCGAAGCGCACGATCTGCTGGATGAGCGCCTTGCCGCCGTCGTCGGCGGGGTGCGACTTCCCCGCGACGACGAGCTGCACCGGCTGCTGCGGGTCGAGCAGCAGGCTGCGGAGCCGGTCGGCGTCGCGCAGCATCAGGGTGAGCCGCTTGTAGGTGGGGACCCGGCGGGCGAAGCCGACGGTGAGCACGTCGCGGTCGAAGACGTGGTCGGTCCAGCCCAGCTCCGGCTCGGAGGCGCCCCGCTCCAGCCAGGCGGCGCGGACCCGGCGGCGGACCTCGTCGACCAGCCGGGACCGCAGCGTGTTGCGCAGCCCCCAGACCTCGGCGTCGGACACCTCGGCGGTGCTGCTGCCGGGCTCGCCGAGCATCTCGGTGACCTGGTGGGCCTCCCAGGTGGGGCCGTGCACGCCGTTGGTGACCGAGCCGATCGGCACCTCGTCGCGGTCGAACCCGGCCCACAGCCCGCCGAACATCTCCCGGGAGACGCTCCCGTGCAGCCGCGAGACGCCGTTCGCGCGCTGGGCCAGGCGCAGGCCCATGTGCGCCATGTTGAACGTCTCGGGATCCTCCTCGGCGCCCAGCGCGAGGAGCCGGTCGGTCGGCAGGCCCGGCAGCAGCCGGTCGGTGAGGTAGTGCCGCACGAGGTCCAGGCCGAACCGGTCGATGCCCGCCGGTACCGGGGTGTGGGTGGTGAACACCGTGCCCGCACGGACGGCGGCGAGCGCCTCGTCGAAGTCCAGCCCGCCGGACGACGCCGACGCCGTCGCGGGGCCCGCGCCGTTCGACGTCACGGCCGAGCCGGTGCACAGCTCGCGGATCCGCTCGCAGCCGAGGAACCCGGCGTGCCCCTCGTTGGTGTGGAACACCTCCGGCGTCGGGTGCCCGGTGAGCCGGCAGAACGCGCGGACCGCACGGACCCCGCCGACGCCGATCAGGATCTCCTGCTGGATGCGGTGGTTCTGGTCGCCGCCGTAGAGCCGGTCGGTCACCCCGCGCAGATCCGCCCCGCCACCGGCGTCGGAGTTCTCCGCGGCGTTCTCGGCGATGTCGGTGTCGAGCAGCAGCAGCGGGACCCGCCCGACCGCGGCCTGCCAGATCCGCGCGTGCAGCGTGCGGTCCCCCGGCATCGCGACCTCGACGAGCTCCGGCGCGCCGGAGGGGTCGATGAGCAGCTGCAGCGGCAGCCCCTGCGGGTCGATCGCCGGATAGTGCTCGAGCTGCCAGCCGTCGAGTGACAGGGACTGGCGGAAGTACCCCGACCGGTACAGCAGCCCCACCGCGACGAGCGGAACGCCCAGGTCGGAGGCGGCCTTGAGATGGTCACCGGCGAGCACGCCGAGCCCGCCGGAGTAGTTCGGCAGCACCTCCGAGACGCCGAACTCCATCGAGAAGTACGCGACGGCCGACGGCCTGTCCGCGCCGCCGGCCTCGGCGTACCAGCGCGGCTCGGACAGGTAGGTCTCCAGCTCCGCGGCCCGCTCGGCGACCTGGGCGGCGACCGCCTCGTCCGCGGCGAGCTCGGCCAGGCGCGCGGTGGGGATCTCACCGAGCAGGCGGACCGGGTCGTGGCCGCAGGCGTCCCACGCGTCGGGGTCGAGGGAGGCGAACAGGTCCCGGGTCGGCGCGTGCCAGGTCCACCGCAGGTTCGTCGCCAGTGTCTGCAGCGGCGCGAGCGGAGCGGGGAGCTGGGCACGGACGGTGAAACGGCGGAGGGCTCTCACGGCCGCGAGGGTAGCCGGGAACACCGACACGCACGCGGCGTCCCGCCCGGCCGGGACGGGGTCTCACCGGTAGGGTCGCACTGCCGCGGGATCGGTGGGTCCGTGCACGTCGAATCGGTTCCGTCCACATCCGTTCCGATCCGTTCACGCCGATGGTCCCGCGGGTGTGGCGACAGGTGACGTGGCGGCGTCAGACTGGCCGTCTCGACTCTGGTGGGGACTTCTACCGACGGTGACAATTTCCTGGGGGTGCAGCCGATGACCGGTCGGCTCGGAATCGACGACGTGACCCCGTTCGTGCAGAGCGGAGACCCGGCGAAGGCCGTGGTCGGTGAGGTCGTCCCGATCCGGGCGACCGTGTGGCGGGAGGGACACGACGCCGTCGCGGCGAACGTCGTGTTCACCCCGCTGTCGGCCGACGGGACGCCGGGGGACGCGCAGTACGTGCGGATGCAGCCCGACGGGGTGGGCACCGACCGCTTCGTGGCCTGGGTCCGCCCCGACGCCGAGGGTCGCTGGACCTTCCGCGTCGACGCGTGGAGCGACCCGTGGGCGACCTGGCGCTCGGCGGTGGAGAAGAAGATCGCCGCGGGCCAGACGGCCGAGGAGCTGGCCAACGACCTCGAGATCGGCGCGCGGCTGCTCGCCAGGGTCGGGCGTCGCCCGGCGGAGTCCGACAACCGCGACCTGCTGCTCGGCGCCGCGAACACGCTGCGGGACACCGCGTTGCCGCTGCGCGCGCGGGTCGCCCCGGCCCTGTTCGACGCCGTCGTCGCGATCATGGTCGAGCGCCCCGTCAGGGAGCTCATCACCCGCGGCCCGGAGCGGACGATCTTCGTCGACCGGCCCCGTGCGCTGTACGGGTCCTGGTACGAGTTCTTCCCCCGCTCCACCGGCGGCCGCGACGAGACCGGCCGCCCGGTGCACGGCACGTTCGCGACGTCGTCGAAGGAGCTCGACCGCATCGCGCGGATGGGCTTCGACGTCGTCTACCTGCCGCCGATCCACCCGGTCGGCACGGTGCACCGCAAGGGCCGCAACAACTCCACCCACGCCGAGCCGGGCGACGTCGGCTCCCCGTGGGCGATCGGCTCGGCCGCGGGCGGGCACGACGCGATCGACCCGGAGCTGGGCGACTTCGACGACTTCGATGCCTTCGTCGCGCGGGCGAACGAGCTCGGCATGGAGGTCGCGCTCGACCTGGCGCTGCAGTGCGCGCCCGACCACCCCTGGGTCACCGAGCACCCGGAGTGGTTCACCGTGCGCCCGGACGGGACGATCGCCTACGCGGAGAACCCGCCGAAGCGCTACCAGGACATCTATCCGCTCAACTTCGACCGCGACCCGGCCGGCATCTACGCCGAGTGCCTGCGCGTGGTGCTGAAGTGGGTCGAGCACGGGGTGACGATCTTCCGGGTCGACAACCCGCACACCAAGCCGCCGAACTTCTGGCACTGGCTGATCTGGGAGGTCAAGCGGACCCACCCGGAGGTGCTGTTCCTGGCCGAGGCGTTCACCCGCCCGGCCCGGCTGTTCGGGCTGGCGCGGCTGGGCTTCACCCAGTCCTACACGTACTTCACGTGGCGGACCGAGGCCGAGGAGCTCGCCGACTTCGCGACGATGCACGCCGAGCACGCCGACGAGTGCCGTCCCAACCTGTTCACCAACACCCCGGACATCCTCCACGAGTCGCTGCAGACCGGTGGCCCGGCGATGTTCGCGATCCGGGCGACCCTGGCCGCGACGATGGCACCCACCTGGGGCGTCTACTCCGGCTTCGAGCTGTACGAGGGCACCCCGGTCAAGCCGGGCAGCGAGGAGTACCTGGACTCGGAGAAGTACGAGCTGCGTCCGCGGGACTTCGAGTCCGCCCTGAACCAGGGACGCTCGCTGGAGCCGTACCTGACCCGGCTCAACGAGATCCGCCGCGCCCACCCGGCGCTCCAGCAGCTGCGCGAGATCCACTTCCACGAGGTGGACAACACGAACATCATCGCGTTCTCCAAGCTGGACCCGTCCACCGGTGACCAGGTGCTGGTGGTGTGCACGCTGGACTCGCACGCGCCGCAGCAGGGCACCCTGAAGCTGGACATGCCGGCGCTGGGGCTGCGCTACACCGACGTCGTCGAGGTGCACGACGAGGTGTCGGGCGAGACCTACCGCTGGGGCGAGTACAACTTCGTGCGGCTGGTCCCGACCGACCACGTCGCGCACGTGATCGCGCTGCCGGCGCAGGCCCCGCTGCTCTGAGCCGGGCCCCGTCGCACGAACGGGCCCCTCGTACGGACGGTCGTACGAGGGGCCCGTTCGCGCGGTAGCCGCGGGCGGTCAGGCGGGTCCGGTGTCCTCGGCCGGGGGCTCCAGGACGACGGCGGTCGCCCGGAACGGCGACATCCCGATCCGGAACCCGTTCAGGTCGTCGACGACCCCCAGGTCCTCGCCGGAGAACAGGTCGGTGACCGTCGCGCCCGGGGCCAGGTGCTCGGACCGGACGAACGCGTCCAACTGCTCGTCGGCGAAGTTCAGGACGGTCACGCTGGTCCGGTCGTCGTCGAGCAGGTGCACCATCACCAGCAGGCCGCGGTGCGACACGTCCGGCACGTCGACCTGGCGGGCCGTCGCCACCCCGGAGCGCTTGCGCACGGCCAGGATGGCCTGCATCTGGCGGACGAAGCTCGTCTCGTCGGCCAGCTGGTCGGGCAGCGACCCGTAGAGGCTGCGGCCGCGGGGCATGCCCGACGAGGATCGCTCGGCACCCGGCCGGCGTCCCATCAGGTCGTGCGCGGGACGCGAGATCCACCGGGTGTCCCCGGAGTTCAACAGGTCCGAGACCGACTCCGGCGGCAGCGTCAGCATGCCGAGCAGGTCCCAGCCCGACAGCGCGAAGACCCCGGGCTGGAAGGCGTTGAACATGACCAGCAGCAGGTGCACCCGCCGGATGCGCTCGACGTCGTCGGGCCCGATGTCGTCGAGCGCGGAGATGCCGAGCGACGCGGCGATGACGGTCGCGGTGGTGCAGGCGATCCCGTTCGTCGTGAAGATCAGGTTGTAGGGCGCGTCCGGCCCGGTGAGCACGTCGCACAGGTCGCGGCGGATCGTGTCGGCCAGGTCCCCGCCGCGCATCTCCTCACCGCGGAAGTGGAACAGCTCCTCGGTGTGCCCCGCGGTCCAGTGCACGAGCTCGTAGGTCAGCTCGTCGTGGTTCTGCAGCGCGTGCACCAGCGACGCCGGGTCGACACCCAGGTCCAGCGCGGTGCGCAGGGTCAGCCGCAGGAACTCGGTGTCCGAGGTCGCGAGCGCGTGGTGGTAGGCGGGGCGGTTGATGAAGTCGTAGGACAGGTCCGCGCCCGCCTCGGAGGTGACCTTGATGTCGTCGACGGTCAGGTTCAGCTCCTGGAAGGTGAACCCGCCGACCTTGCGGACCATGCTCGCGATGAGGTGGTTCGCGGCCTCGGACAGCGGGTGCCCCTCGGACCAGCCGGGGTTCCCGGAGCCCGCCTTCTCCACGCCGAGGAAGCCGTTCGCGTCCAGGCGCAGCGCACCCGACCCGAGGTCGGCCAGCGAGTGCAGGGCGTCGCCGATGACCATCCGCATGCCCGCGAAGGTCGGGTCCAGCCAGTTGACCGACGGCTGGCCGTCCTTGAAGTAGTGCAGGTACACCCAGCGCCGCACGACGCCGTCGACACCGGTGACCTCGCCGGTCGCCGACCAGTTGGTCTCCTTCACGCCCTCGCGGTAGAAGATGACCCGCTGCAGCCGGCCGACGATGTAGCCGGCCTTCTCCAGCGCCTCCTCGGTCGCGGCGTCGAGGTTGGCCGAGTCCTTCCCCGGCGGCACGTCGGGCAGCATCCCCCAGTCGGACTGTTCGATCTCGACCATGTGGTAGATGCCCGGGTAGTCGCCGTAGGCGAGCTCGGCGAGCCGGAAGTCCGGGCCCTTGCCGGTGTGGCCAGGGACGATGTCGTCGATGATCGTGCCGCCGTGCCAGGTGGCGGTCGCGCACATCGCGCGGAACTCCTCCTCGGTGCCGAAGGCCGGGTCGAGCTCGTTGGAGATGCGGTCGAAGTGGCCGTCGACGCTCGGGGTGGGCTGCCAGCCCGAGAGCCCGCCCGCCTTCTTCACCGGCCCGGTGTGGACGCCCTCGATGCCGATCGTCTCGAACGCCTGCCACAGCTCCTCGTCGCCGAGGGCGGCCAGGAACGACTCGCCCGAGGCGGTGATCAGCGAGATCGGGTAGGCGGTGAACCACACCGACGCCGTCTCGACCGCGTGTCGCGGCCCGGGGCTGGCGTAGGGGTTCTGCCACATCGAGCCCTGCCCGGAGAACTGGCGGGCCAGCTCGTCGGCGTGGCCGAGCATCGACTGGGACAGCAGCCACGACACGTAGACCGGGTTCTCCCCCGACGCCGGCCCGTCCTGGGCCACCGAGCGGCGCCGCACCGTGGACCGCACCCGGGCGCGGTGACGCAGCGTGCGCGGGCGTGCTTCGTGGTAGTACTCGACGAAGTTCACGTCCGGTGGCTCCGGGACGTGCTCGGCCTCGGCGGGCACCGGTTCGACGGCGGCGAGCGGATCGGCCGGGGTGATCCGGGCCTGGGTCTCCGGGATCGTCGGGGGGATGTCGGCCTTCGACTCTCGCTCGGTCACGCCGCCGGTCCTCCGGTCGCTCTGGGGGCAGGTCAGGGCAGGTACTGGGCACGTCAGGCCCACGGTGCGCCCTGCGCCGGAGATCCGCACGCGGGCGCGTGCGCACCGTCGCGGGGTACCCGCGGGCACCACGTCCAGTATGGGTTTCCGGGCACGGGGATGCCGGACGGAAGCGCGATCACCGCCCGTGACCAACGGGTGGTCGATCCGACACGGACAGTACCGCCCACCCGACGTCCTGACCCGGCCGGGTCGGCCTGTCCCGGTTAGGGTTTTCACCTGCGGGCCCGGGGGGCTCCGCCCGGTGCTCCGACGTGGTGCGGGCGGTCCCCCGAGACGTCCGCGGTGGGTGTTACACGCCGGGCGGACGGCCCGGCAGGAGGGGGACGACGCGTGCGGCCGAGCGGAGCATCCGAGGACCTGGCGACGCTCCCGGGCCTGTTGCGCGACTGGCTGCCCGGGCGTCGCTGGTTCGCCGAGAAGGGGCGCCCGCTGACCGGCGTCGCCGTCGCGGCACGGCACCCGCTGCCCGCCGCGGAGGGCGTCACCCGGCTCGAGGTGCTGGTCCTCGCCGTGTCCTTCGCCGACGGCCCGGACCGGCACTACCAGCTGCTGCTGGCCCGCGCCCCGCACGCCCCGGTCGGGGCCGCACCGATCGGCGACCACGACGGGCAGGTCCTCTACGACGGCCTGCACGACCCGGCCGTCACCGCGCTGCTGCTGCGGCTGGTCGCCGAGGGCGCGACCGTCGGCGACCTGTCGTTCGTCCCCGAGCCGGGCGCCGTCCTGCCGCTGTCCGAGACCGGCCGTGTCGTCGACGCCGAGCAGTCCAACACCTCGGTCCGCTGGGGCGATCGCTCCATCCTCAAGGTCTACCGGCGCCTGTCGCCGGGCCTGAACCCCGACCTGGAGCTGCACCGGGCGCTGCGCGCGGCCGGGTCGACCTCGGTCGCGGCGCTGCAGGGCGGGATCGAGGGCGTCCTCGACGGTGCGCCCGCCACCTTCGCGCTGCTGCAGGAGTTCGCCGCCGGCTCCCACGACGGGTGGGAGCGGGCCACCGCGGCCGTGCGCGACCGGGTCGACTTCACCGGCGAGGCCCGCGCGCTCGGCGAGGCACTCGCCGACGTGCACGTCGCGCTGCGTGCCGAGCTCGGGACCACCGAGGCCGACCCGCGGGAGCTCGCGGCGTACTGGACCCGGCGGTGCACCGAGATCGCCGACCAGGTGCCCGTGCTCGCCCCGCGCGTGCCCGCCATCCGCGCCGTCTACGACGAGGTGGCCGCGCTGGGCTCGCCCGTCGTCGTGCAGCGGGTGCACGGCGACCTGCACCTCGGCCAGACCCTGCGCCGCCCGGACGGCCGCTGGCTGATCATCGACTTCGAGGGCGAGCCCGCCGCCTCCCCGCAGGAGCGGCGCGCGCCGGACTCCGCGGTGCGCGACGTCGTCGGGATGCTGTTCTCCTTCGACTACGCCGCCTTCCACCACCTGCTGACCCGGTCCGACACGCCCGAGGCAGGTCTCGGTTCGGACACCGCCGAGGCGCGCCTGGCTCACGACTGGTCGGCCGCGAACCGCGACGCGTTCTGCGCGGGCTACGCCGCCCGCGCCGGTGAGGACCCGCGCGCGCACGCCGCGCTGCTGCGGGCCTACGAGCTGGACAAGGCCGTCTACCAGGTGCTCTACGAGACCCGCAGCCGTCCGACCTGGCTGCCCATCCCGCTCGCCGCGATCGAGCGGGACACCACCGCGTAGCAGCTCCGGGCCGCCGGCGACACCCGGTGGTCACCGGAGCTTTCGCGCCACGACGCCGGGGCGACGTCCGACTCCCCGGGCGGCCCGGCACGGGATCGTGGAATCCTCCCCGACCAGGAGGACATCCACCGTGAGACGACCACCCACCACACGGCCCGGGGACCTGTCGTGACCCCGGCCGGTCTGCTCGGTGTGGACGGTCTGGACGGCGTCCTGGGCCTGGTCCAGCGGCCCGACGGGCCCACGCTCGGCGTGACGCTCGCCGTGCTCTTCCTCGGTGTGCTGGTGGAGGGCCCGGTGGTCAGCGTCGTCGCGGGCTCGCTCGCGGGGGCCGGGCTGCTCGACTGGTGGGTGGTGTGGCTGGTGGCCTTCGCCGCCGACGTCGTCGCCGACACCGTCTTCTACGTCCTCGGCCGCGGCGGGCGCCGCCCGGGCATCGCTCCGCTGCTGGTCCGGCTGGGTCTGACCGCGGATCGCCGGGAGGTGCTGCGCGCAAAGGTGGGGGGCCATCCGGGCAGGGTGGTGCTGGGCGCGAAACTGGTGGACGTCGGCGCGATCCCCGCGTTCCTGGCCATCGGCCTGGCCGGGGTGTCGTACCGGCGGTTCGTGGCCTGGGTGGTCCCGCTGACGGCGGTGCGTTCGGCGCTGCTGGTCGGGATCGGCTGGGTGGTCGGGGGCCGGTTCGCCGCGGAGCTGGCCGACCGGCCGTGGATCATCGTGGCGGTGGGACTGGGCGTGGGCCTGGTGCTCGTGGCCGGGCGCGCGCTGTGGGTGCGTGCCACGACCTCGCGGAAGGAGAACGCGTGCGCGTCCTGATCGGGGCCGACACCTGGGCACCGGACGTCAACGGGGCCAGCTACGCCGGCCAGCGGCTGGCGGCCGAGCTCGCCGCCCGCGGGCACGAGGTGCACGTGGTCGCGCCCTCGCGCGGCCTGCGCAGCAGGCCACCGTGCCGGGTCGGGCCGGTGGTCGAACACCGGGTCCGCTCCTGCCGGGTCCCCAAGCCGCCGGGCTTCCGGCTCTGCCCGCCGCCCGGGCTGCGCCAGACCTGCCGCGCGATCCTGCGCCGGGTCCGGCCCGACGTCGTGCACGTGCAGAGCCACATGGTGCTGGGCCGGATGCTGCTCACCGCGGCCGCCGACCTCGGCGTCCCGTCGATGGCGACCACGCACATGATCCCGGAGAACATCATCCCGGCGATCAGCTTCCTGCACCTGCCGGAGTCCGGGCTCAAGAAGCTGTTCTGGTGGGACGCGGTGCGCGTGCTCAGCCGGGCCGGGCTGGTCACCGCGCCGACCCCGCTGGCCGCGTCGATGGCCGAGCAGGGCGGTGTCCCCGGCCCGGTGCTGCCGGTGTCCAACGGTCTGGACCTGGGCCGCTTCCGGCCCGACACCACCGGTCGCGGGCCCGCGTTCCGGGCCCGGCACGGCATTCCCGGGGGCGCGCCGCTGGTCGGCTTCGTCGGGCGGCTGGACCGGGAGAAGCACGTCGACGAGCTGGTCCGTGCCACCGCGCTGCTGCGCGCCGGTGCGGTGCCCGACGCGCAGCTGGTCGTCGTCGGCGACGGCGAGGAGCGGGCCCGGCTGGGCGCGCTGGTCCGCGCCCAGCACCTGGAGCACGCGGTCACCTTCACCGGCCGGCTCACCGACGACGAGATCCCCGACGTCTACCCGGCACTGGACGTGTTCTGCAACGCCGGCACCGCCGAGCTGCAGAGCCTGGTCACGCTGGAGGCGATGGCGACCGGGAAGCCGGTCGTCGCCGTCGACGCGGGTGCGCTGCCGCACCTGGCCCGCCCCGGCGAGAACGGCTGGCGCTACCCGCACGGCGACGTCGCCGCGCTCGCCGACCGGCTGGCCCGGGTGCTCGGCGACCCCGACGGCGCCGCTGCGCTGGGGGCGGCGAGCCTGCGGATCGCGTCCGAGCACTCGCTGGCGGCGACGGTGGACACCTTCGAGGAGCTGTACCGGACGAAGGCCCGCCCGGTCGTCCCGGTACGTGCGTTCCGCTCGGGGCGCCGTGCCCGCCGGCCCGCGGACACCCGGCGGTGACCGCAACGCTCACGCCCGCCCTCGAGCGCCCGGTCGACGGTGCCCGCACCGTCGTGCACACCTTCGGCGACCCGGACGGGGCGCCGGTGCTGGCGCTGCACGGGCTGCGCGGCAGCCACCACGGGCTCGCGCCGCTGGCGTCGCGGCTGACCGGACACCGGGTCGTCGTGCCGGACCTGCCCGGGTTCGGGGCGTCGCCGCCGTTCACCGACCGCGCCCACGACGTCGACGGCTACGCCCGATGGGCCTCGGCGCTGCTCGCCGACCTCGGCCCGGACACGGTCCTGCTGGGGCACTCGTTCGGGTCGATCGTCGCCGCGGCCGTCTGCGCCGCGGCCGCGACCACCCCCCGGGCACTGGTGCTGGTCAACCCGATCGCCGAGCCCGCCTCGGGGGCCGGCGGCATCACCGGGCTCGGGACGGCGGCCACCGCGCTGCTCCACTCCGGCGCCGCCCGGCTCGGCCTCGACGGAGTGCTCCGCCACCGGCTGCTCGCCGACGCCGCGACCGTCTCGATGACCACCACCCGCGACCCGCTGCTGCGGCACTGGATCTCCGACGAGCACCGTGCCCACTTCGGCACCTTCGCCACGACGGCGTCGCTGCTCGAGTGCTTCCGCGCCGCCGGTTCCGGCTCGGTGCGGCCGTGGGCGCCCCGCATCACGGTGCCGACGCTGCTGCTGGCCGGGGCCCGCGACCGGGTCGCCCCACCGGCCGGGCAGCACGCGCTCGCCGCCGCCTTCGCCGACGCCCGGCTGGTCCTACTGCCCCGCACCGGCCACCTCGTGCACTACGAGGCCCCGGCGTGGGCGGCCCGGGAGATACGGGGTTTCCTGCACCGGTGAGGGTGCTCGTCGACTGCCGCTACATCCGTCCCGGACGCCCGGACGGCATCGGCCGCTACACCACCGGGCTGGTCCGCGCGCTGGACCGGATCACCCCGGTGGAGCTGCTGGTGTCCGACCCGCGCCAGCGCGACGGGCTGCCCGACCGGCCCGCGCACACCCTGCCGCCGCCCACCGGGGCCGGGGAGCCGCTGGTCGCCCGGAGGATGAACCGGATCATCGCCGGGACGTCCGGCGCCGGCGGCACCGACGGCACCGCAGGGTCACCCGATGCGGTCGTCTTCAGTCCGATGCAGACGATGGGCACGCTGGGCCGCCGCTACGCGGTCGTGCTGACCGTGCACGACCTCATCTACTACCGGCACCCGGCGCCGCCGCCGTGGCTGCCCGCGCCGGTGCGGGCAGTGTGGCGGGCCTACCACCTGTCGTGGTGGCCGCAGCGGCTGCTGCTGGCCGGCGCCGACGCCGTCGCGTGCGTGTCCGCCGCGACCGCGGCCCTGGTCGCTGAGCACCGGCTGTCGCGCCGGGAGGTCGCCGTCGTCCCGGACGCCACCGACTTCCACCTGCCGCCCGGCACGCCGGCGCGGTCGCGCCCGTCGGGGAACCGGATCGTCTACGCCGGGTCGTTCATGCCCTACAAGGACGTCGCGACCCTGGCCAGGGCCGCGGCCCGGCTGCCCGACCACGAGCTCCACCTGGTCTCCCCCGTCCCGCCGGGGGTGCGCGCGGAGCTGGAGCGGCTCGCCGCACCGGCCCGGCCGGTGTTCCACGACGGCGTCGACGACGACGCCTACCGCGCCCTGCTCGACGGCGCCACCGCGCTGGTCTCCGCCTCCCGCGACGAGGGTTTCGGGCTCCCGGTGCTGGAGGCCATGGCGCGGGGCTGCCCGGTCGTGGTCACCGACATCCCGGCCTTCCGCGAGGTCGCGGGCGACGCCGGGGTGTTCGTCGCACCGGGTGACGACGCCGGGTTCGCCGCCGCCGTGCGCGGACTGGACACGACGTGGACGCAGCGCTCCGACGCGGTGCGCGCCCGCGCCGCCGAGCAGACCTGGGACGACGCCGCCGTCGCGCTGCAGGCGGTCCTCGAACGGGCACTGCGGCGCCACCGGCGACGGCGCGGGCGGGACTGACCCGGCTCCGCTCACGCTCGACTGCGATCCGGCAACACTGTGCGACCGCACGCGGCGAGCATCCGTCACTCGCAGTACGGTTCCGCCGTGACCTCCGAGGAGACCCGAGCGACCCGCTCCGAGACCGATGCGTACGCACCGGACCCGGCGACGACCGACCGGCTCCTGGGCGGTGCCCACCACGCCCCCCACTCGGTCCTCGGCGCGCATCCGCACGTCGACGGCACCGTGGTCCGTGTCCTGCGGCCGCACGCCGTCTCGGTGGCGGTGCTGCCGAACGGTGACCGCGCGCAGGCCTGCGAGCTGACGAGGGTGCACGACGCCGGACTGTTCTCCGGCCTCGTCCCCGGCTCCGGCGGCGACTACCGGCTGCTCGTGACCTACGGCGACGGCGCCGGCGGCACGACCGAGCAGACGGTCGACGACCCGTACCGCTGGCTGCCGACGCTCGGCGACATGGACCTGCACCTCATCGGCGAGGGACGGCACGAACGACTGTGGGACGTCCTCGGCGCACACGTCCGGGACTACGAGACCCCGTCCGGCCCGGTCGCCGGGACCAGCTTCGCCGTCTGGGCCCCGAACGCCCGCGGTGTGCGGGTCACCGGTGACTTCGACGGCTGGGCCGGCTGGGCGCTGCCGATGCGCTCACTGGGCAGCTCCGGGGTCTGGGAGCTGTTCCTGCCCGGCGTCGGTGTCGGTGACCGCTACAAGTTCCGCATCCTGGGTCCCGACGGCCGGTGGCGTGACAAGGCCGACCCGATGGCCTTCGCCACCGAGATCCCGCCGCAGACGGCGTCGGTCGTGACCCGCGACGTCCACGAGTGGAGCGACGACGCGTGGATGGCCGCCCGCGCGCAGGTCCGCCCGCACGAGGAGCCGATGAGCATCTACGAGATGCACCTCGGCTCGTGGGTGCCGGGCCTGGACTACCGCGAGATCGCCGAGCGGTTGGTCGCCTACCTGGACACGACCGGGTTCACCCACGTCGAGCTGCTGCCCGTGGCCGAGCACCCGTTCGGCGGGTCCTGGGGCTACCAGGTGACCTCGTACTTCGCCCCGACCTCGCGGTTCGGCACGCCCGACGACTTCCGGTACTTCGTCGACCGGCTGCACCAGGCGGGCTACGGCGTGATCGTCGACTGGGTTCCCGCGCACTTCCCGCGCGACGAGTGGGCGCTGGCCCGGTTCGACGGCACCGCCTGCTACGAGCACGCCGACCCGCGCCGCGGCGAGCAGCCCGACTGGGGCACGCTCGTGTTCGACTTCGGCCGCAACGAGGTGCGCAACTTCCTCGTCGCGAACGCGCTGTACTGGCTGGAGTCCTTCCACATCGACGGTCTGCGGGTCGACGCGGTCGCCTCGATGCTCTACCTGGACTACTCCCGCGCCGACGGCCAGTGGCTGCCGAACGTCCACGGTGGCCGGGAGAACCTCGACGCGGTCGCGTTCCTGCAGGAGATGAACGCGACCGTCTACCGGGAGCACCCGGGCGTCGTGACGATCGCCGAGGAGTCCACCGCCTGGCCGGGCGTCACCCGGCCCACCTACATGGGCGGTCTCGGGTTCGGGCTCAAGTGGAACATGGGCTGGATGCACGACACGCTCGACTACACCGGGCGCGACCCCATCCACCGCAGCTACCACCACAACCAGATGACGTTCTCGCTGATGTACGCGTTCAGCGAGAACTACGTGCTGCCGATCAGCCACGACGAGGTCGTGCACGGCAAGGGGTCGCTGTGGACCCGGATGCCCGGCGACGACTGGAACAAGGCCGCCGGGGTCCGTGCGCTGCTGGCCTACATGTGGGCGCACCCGGGCAAGCAGCTGCTGTTCATGGGCGGTGAGTTCGGGCAGCCGCGCGAGTGGTCCGAGCAGCGGTCGCTGGACTGGCACCTGCAGAGCGACGACCCGCTGCACGGCGGGATCACCACGCTCGTCGCGGACCTGAACCGGACCTACCGCGCGCAGTCCGCGCTGTGGTCGCGCGACACCACCCCGGACGGCTTCGCCTGGATCGACGCCAACGACGCGCAGGGCAACGTGTTCTCGTTCCTGCGCCACGGCGTCGACGCCGAGGGCCGTGCCACCGTGCTGGCCTGCGTCGCGAACTTCTCCGGTGCCCCGCGTGAGGACTACCGGGTGGGGCTGCCGTTCGCCGGGAACTGGACCGAGGTCGTCAACACCGACGCGTCGGCCTACGGCGGGTCCGGGGTGGGCAACCTGGGCCGGGTCCGGGCCGAGCAGGTCATGTGGCACGGCCAGCCCGCGTCGGCGGTGCTGCGGCTGCCGCCGTCGGGGGTGCTGTGGCTGGTGCCGGAGGAGACCGGCGGCCCGGTGCTGTCCGTCCCGGCACAGGAGGCCGCCCCGGCCGCGACGGTCCCGCCGCCGCTGCCGGCGGCCGCGCTGCCCGACGAGCCGGAGGACACTGACGTCGAGGCACCGGCGACCCCGGACGACGACCTGCAGGTCTCGGTCACGCCGGCGGACCTCGTCGACCCGGGGCCGGACGACGCCGAGGACGCCCCGGACGCCGGTCCGGTCTCCACCTCGGTCGCGCCCGCACCCGGCACCGTCGGTGTCCGGGCGGTGCGCACCGGCTCGTTCGTCAACGGGAGCTCCGGCACGGGCGCCTCGGACACGGGGACCACCGCGGGCGACTGATCCCCTGGGGCCCGGACCGTCAGGCCGGTGCGCGGGACGGCTCGTCCGCAGTGCGGACGGGACCGCCGGGCACCGGCCCGACGGCCGGGCGCAGCAGGGACCACCAGGTCACCAGGAGCACCGCCGTGTAGAGCGCCCGTCCGAGCGGGGTCGCCCAGCCGCCGTCGGCCCACAGGTCGGACCAGCTCACCGGGACGACGGCGACACACCCGATCGCGACGACGACCCGGCGGCGGGTGTCCCCCCGCCCGCCCGGACGCGGCGAGCGCCAGCAGCCCGGGCAGGAGCAGCAGCAGGTAGTTGTGCCAGGCGATCGGCGCCGCCAGCAGACCGGTGGCGAGCACGGCGAACAGCGCCGTCCCACCCGGGTCGGTGCCCGCGGCCGGGTCGGGGCCGTACCGGCGGGTGCGCCGCCCGAGGTGGGCGAGCGTGCCGACCACGATCGCCGCGCCCACCAGGGTGCCGACGACGGTCGGGATCCCCCAGCGGAGCGCCTGGCCCGGCAGGGACGCGTTGTCCGGGGTGGGGCCGACCGGCTCGGCCAGCGCCATCGTCAGCCACTGGAACGCCGTCGGCCACCCGGCGACGGCGACGCCGACCAGCGTCGCGACCGTCGCGGCGGCGATCCCGGCCAGGAACGGCCGCCGCCGGGCCTGCACGGCGGGGAGCAGCAGCACCGGCGCGAGCGAGGGCTTGAGGGCGACCGTCACGCCGTAACAGACGGCGGCCAGCAGTGGGTGCCCGCGCCGCTCGGCGATCCAGCCCGCGGTCAGCCCGGCCAGCAGCAGCGGGTAGATCTGGCCCAGCAGCAGCGTGCCGTGCAGCGGTGACGACGCCAGCACCACCACCAGCGCACCGGTCGTCCACCGACGGCCGAGCCGCAGCTCCCGGCAGACCAGCAGCACCGACCCGGCGACGAGCAGCACCGACAGCGCCGTCAGCAGCCGGTAGCCGGTGACCGGGTCGAGCAGGGCCAGCGGCGCAAGCAGCACCGACAGCAGCGGCGGGTTGAGGTTGTGCAGCCGGGCGCCGGTGTCGTAGATCGCGGCGCTGCCCGGACCGTGCTGGAGCAGCGCGTACGCCGAGGCCCGGAAGGTGTCGAAGTCGACGTGCATCCGCGCGATGTCGGTCGCCGGGATCCAGCGCAGCAGCGGCGGGCCGCCCAGCACGAACAGCAGCGCCGCGGTCACCAGCGCGGCGACGGCGACGACCGGCGCCACCGGCCGCGCGAGACGGTGCACGCGGTCGCGCGCCGCGGACGCCCACCGCGGAGTCGGTGTCCCGGCAGGAGCGGCGACGGTCACCGCGGGCACCGGTGCCTGCGGCCGTGGGCCATCGGGCGGGTCCGGCTCAGAACAGGGCGCGGGCGAGCGCGCGCCGGGCCGTGGCGACCCGCGGGTCGTCGGCCGGGAAGAGCTCGAAGAGCCCGACGAGGTGCCCGCGGGCCCGGTCGCGGTCCTCACCCGCGGTCCGGGCGACGGTATCGACCAGCCGGGTGAAGGCGGCCTCGACCCGGTCGGCGGCCAGCTCGGCGTCGGCCGCGGCGAGCTGGGCGTCGACGTCGTCGGGTGCGGCGTCGGCCCGCGCGATCGACGACGGGTCGGCCTGCTCGGCACGGGCGAGGAAGCGGACCTGCGCCAGCGCCGCCTTCGCCTGCTCGTTGGCGGGTTCGCTGTCGAGGATCGCGGTGTAGGCGGCCTCGGCGGCGGCGTAGTCGCCCTGCTCCAGGGCGTCCTCGGCGGCGGTGAAGCGCGGGTCCTCGGGCTCCTCGACGGGCTCGTCCGAACCGGCCGCGGCCGCCCGGCGCTCGCCCTCTGCGATGGCGGGCATCCGGTCACGCAGCGCGTCGAGCAGGGACTTCACCCACTCGGCGGCACGGTCCTCGGGGATGGCGCCGTTGACCGCGTCGACCGGCTGACCGCCGACGAGCACGACCAGCATCGGCACCTGCTGCACGCCGAAGGCCTGGGACACCCGGGGCTGGGTGTCGATGTCGACCCGGGCCAGGCGCCACGCGCCACCACCGGTCGAGGCGAGGCGCTCCAGCTCGGCCGACAGCTGCTCCTCGCGCGGGTAGCGGCTGGCCCACAGCTCGACGACGACCGGCACCTGTAGGGACGGCTCGAGGACCTCGCTCTGGAAGCCCTGCTCGGTCGCGTCGACGACCCAGGAGCTCGCGCCCCCGCCGGGCGCGGGCGGACCGCCCCCGGCACCACCGGACGGGGCGGGCCGGTTCGCCGCATCGGCACGGGCCTTCAGCCCGGAGAGGTCGACCGCCCCGGCCATGGCCGAGGAGATCGCCGCACGCTGGGCCGCCTGACGAGGATCTGGGCGAGACACGCCATCCATCCTGGCACGTCCGTGTGTCCGGCGTGACCCGCCCCGCCCGGTCGGACGCACCCCCGCGCGACGCGTCCCACGTCTCCTCGCCCCGCCCCGCCGTCCCGGGATGTCCGCCGGGGTCCGACGCCCGCACGGCACCGCCGATGCCGCGCGAGTCGGGCCGCGCCGGGAACCCACCGACCCCGCGCGATCCGGAGGAGCACCACCGGACCCCGGGGAGAGCCGACGGCACTCCCCGGTGCCAACTCGCTTACCGGGTAAGCGAGTTGGCACCGGGAACCGTCCGACCTCGCACCATCCGGAGCTGCACCACCACGCCCCGGGAGAGAGCCGGCGGCACCCACCTGCGTGAACTCGCTCACCCGGTAAGCGAGTTCGCACCGGGACAGGTCCCCGGTGACCGACCGACACCCACCCGTGCCCGCAGAGCCGACGACGGCACGGAGCCCCCGGAACCCGGCGGAACCGGCGGGGTCGCCCCCCACGATCACCGGACCGGCGGAGCAACACCGGGCCTCGCCACTCGTTGAACACCCTGCAGGGACTCGATGCTGACTCTGCGTGATCGCGGCGGGGCGTTCCCCCGGTTGCCCCACCCCGCGGTTCCCTTCCCCGACAGAACGACCGCCGGCTCCCCGGCGCACAACGGAGGGCTCCACCCCGATGAGCAACATGCAGACGACCGACAAGCCGACCCTGGCCTACGCGTCGGTGGCGCTGGGCATCATCGCGATCGCCGCGTTCCTCGTGCCGATCGCCGCCTGGATCCTGGGTGCCGCGGGCCTGGTCACCGGCTTCCTCGCCTACCGCAAGCCGGGCATGACCAAGCTCGCCCAGATCGGCATGACCGTCAGCTTCGTCGGCATCCTCGCCGGCGTGTACTACTTCTCGACCATCATGGCGGGCTGAGCACGGCCTTCCTCGCGGCACGCCGCGACGACGACACGGCCTCCGGACCCGGTCCGGGCGCCCGACGGCCGGTGACGGGTCTCCCGCCACCGGCCGTCGTCGTCCCGGCGCCCGATGCCGCCGTCCTCGGCAGTCCGGTGCCGCTTCCTCGGCAGTCCGGTGCCGGCGTCCCGGCGCCCGGGCCGTGGCACCTCCCGTCAGGCCGGCGCGGCGAGCCCGGCGAGCAGGTCCGCCGTCTCCTCCGGCCGGGTGAGCATCGGGAAGTGCCCGCCCGCGAACTCGACGAGCCGCGCCCCGACCCGGTCCGCCTCCCGCCGTCCCGCGACGGGACTGACGACCCGGTCCCCCGCGCACACCACCGACACCGTCGGCACCGCGGGCCACGACGGCGCCGGGCACGGCTCGAGGAGCAGCGACCAGTCCTGGGGTCGCAGCTGCGCCGCCGCGTCCGCGACCACGGCCCGCCCGTCACGGCGCGCCGCGTCGAGCTCGTCCGCGACGCCCCGGTAGAGCCCGTCGGCGACCGTCCGCGCGTCCGGCCAGTACGTGCTGACCCCCGGGCCACGACGGACCTCGGCGTCGTAACCGGCGACCATCAGGTCGCGCTCGGCACGCATCCGGTCCCGGTAGGGACGGCCCGGCTCGGGGACGAGGGCCGCGACGAGGACCAGTGCCCGCGCCCGGTCGGCGACCCGGCCGGCGGCCGCGGTGGCCACGAGACCGCCGAGCGAGTGGCCGACCAGCACGATCGGCGGACCCTCGCCCCGGGGGCCCGACCCGTCCGGACCGCCACCGGCGACGGCCAGGACCGCGTCGACGAGCTCGGTGTGGCCGACCCCCGCGACGTCGGACGGGAGATCCGGCGCGACCGCCTCCACGCCCCGGGCCGCCAGGGCCTCGACCACCGGCACCCACGACACACCGCGGTGCCAGGCGCCGTGGACGAGCACGACCCGGGCCGGGGCGGACTCCCCGGCTCCCGGTGCGACCGGGCCGCTCACGCACCGCTCCCGCGCAGGTGCTCCTCGACCCGCTCCACCTTGGCCTGCAGCTGCCCCCGGTACCCGGGCCGGATGTCGGCCTTCAGGACCAGGCTCACCCGGGGTGACACGGCGGTGACGGCCTCGACGGCACGTTTGACCACCGCCATCCCCTCGTCCCAGGTCTCGGACTCGATGGTGGTGAACATCGAGGTGGTCTCGTTCGGCAGGCCGGACTCGCGGACCACCCGGACGGCCTCGGCGACGGCGGCACCGACGCTGCCGTCGCCGGAGTCCGAACCGGACGGGGCGATGCTGAAGGCGAAGAGCATGCCGACACCGTGCCACGCCCGGCATGCGGAACGGACCCGGTCACGGCACTTGCTAGCGTCGGACCATGGCATCCCGCGGGTCGCTCCCCTTCGACCCGATCCAGCGTGCGGCCGAACTCTGGGAGGAGCGGGTCGGCCCCGCCCGCACGATGGCGACGGTCACCAGCGTGATGCGCGTGCAGCAGATCCTGCTCTCGGCCGTCGACACGGCGCTGCGGCCGCACGGGCTGACCTTCGCCCGCTACGAGGCGCTGGTGCTGCTGGACTTCGCGCGCCGCGGCAGCCTTCCGATGCGGGTGATGGGCGAGCGGCTCCAGCTGCACCCGACGAGCGTGACCAACATCGTCGACCGGCTGCAGGGCGACGACCTCGTCCGCCGGATGCCGCACCCCACCGACCGCCGCGCCACCCTGGTCGAGCTGACCCCCGAGGGGCGTGCCCGGCTGGAGAAGGCCACCGCCGCGGTGACCGGCATCGACTTCGGTCTGACCGGGCTGGACCCGGCCGAGGAGGAGCAGCTGACCGCGCTGCTGCGCTCGGTGCGCCGCGCCGCCGGCGACTTCGCCTGACCCGTCCACCTCAGCCCGCCCGTCTCCGCCGGCGCGGCCCACCCGATGGCGGGCCGCCGTGTCCCGGACCGCGCCAGCTGCGCATCACCGAGCCGCGGGGCGGCCGGGGCCACAGCATCCGCCGCACCGCGGCCCGCCCGGCCAACGCGCCGCTGAGGCCGGACAGGCCCACGCACGCCAGATAGTCGATGAGGTCCACGGGGCACGCTCCGAGGTGTCGAGGCAGGCGATGACGCGGGTTGCGTCAACTGTGTTGACCCTACGACGGAGCACCGACAGAATCGGCCGCGTGCATGCTCCTCCGCCCCCGTCCGACCGGCCCGGTGCCGGCCCGGCGCTGCGGGCCGCGCGCGACCGGCGGGGCTGGTCCCAGTCCGAGGCGGCCCGTGCGCTGGCCGCGCTCGTCGCCGGGAGCGGCGGCACCGCGCGGGCCGCGAGCCTGAAGACGCAGCTGTCGCGCTGGGAGAACGGCCACGCCGTCCCGGACGCCGCGCACCGCGCGCTCCTCGCCGAGCTGTACGAGACCACCCCGGCCGGTCTCGGTCTCGCCGACGAGCCCGGGCCGGACCCCGTCGACGGGGCCACGCGGCTGCGCGCGGCCCTGGAGCGGACCGCCGCCGTCGGGAAGGAGGAGCTGGACCTGCTGCGCGCCCAGTGGGCCGCGACCAGTGCACTGGACGACCGGCTGGGCACCGCCGCCGCCCACGACGCGGTGTCCGCCGTGGTCGTCCAGCTGCGCGAACCGGTCGCGCACGCGCGGGACCCGCACCTCCTGCGGTCGCTCGGCGGGCTGCTCGCCGCGGCTGCACTGCGGCTCGGGGACCAGGAACGCGACCGCGCCGCCCCGGACCGGGCGTGGGCGGCCTACGTCGAGGCCGAGTCCGCGGCCCTGCGGGCCGGGGACATGGACACCGCGGACACGGCGCGGCACCGGCGGGAGCGCCTGGCGGCCGAGCTGCCGGGCGTCGCCGCACAGGACGCCGACACCGAGCAGGCCGGCCCGACCGGCACGACGGCGCTGCCCACGATCGACGTCCACACCGCCCCCGCGTGGCTCACCGTCGAGGACGGCCCGCCGCAGCGCCCGGTCCGCGAGCGCACCGATCTCGCACTGGGCGAGGTGCTCGCCGCCCTGCGTGCCGGCGACGGCGCCGCCGCGCGGGCCGCCCACGCCCGGGCCCGGGCACTCGCCCTGCGGACCGGGTCGCAGCGCGTCCTCGACCGGCTCGCGGCGCTGCCCGGGACCACGCTCCCCTGATCGGAGGCGGGTCGGCTCAGTCCGCCTGGTCCAGCAGCTCGTCGGCGGCGGCCCACGGGTCCAGCTCCCCGCCCAGCACCCGCTCGGTGAGGGCGTCGAGCGCGTCACCGCCGCGCACGCGTTCCATCCGGGCCCGGACCTGCTCCATCCCGATGCCCTCGATCTCGCGACGCGTCCGCTCACGGCGCCGTCGTTCCCGCTCGCCGGACTTCTCGGCCCAGGCGTGGTGCTCGTCGAGGGCGTCGGCGACGGCCGCGATCCCCTCCGCGCGGGACGCGACCGTCGAGAGCACCGGGGGCTCCCACGGCTCGGTCCCGAGGCCGGTTCCGTCCGCGCCCCCCTCGCCGCCGTCCGGGAGGCGCAGGTGCAGCATGTTCCGCAGCTCGCGCACCGTGCGGCGGGCCCCCTCGCGGTCGGCCTTGTTGACCACGAAGACGTCGCCGATCTCCAGGATCCCGGCCTTGGCCGCCTGGATGCCGTCGCCCATCCCCGGCGCGAGCAGCACGACGGTGGTGTCGGCGAGGCCGACGATCTCCACCTCGGACTGCCCGACGCCGACGGTCTCGATCAGCACGACGTCGCAGCCCGCGGCGTCGAGCACCCGCAGGGCCTGCGGCGTCGCCCAGGACAGCCCGCCCAGGTGCCCTCGCGTGGCCATCGACCGGATGAAGACCCCGTCGTCGTCGGCGTGGTCGCCCATCCGCACCCGGTCGCCCAGCAGCGCCCCGCCGCTGAACGGCGAGGACGGGTCCACCGCCAGCACCCCGACCCGGCGCCCACGCGCCCGCAGCTCGGTGACCAGCGCCGACGTCGACGTCGACTTGCCCACCCCCGGGGACCCGGTCAGCCCGATGACGTGCGCCCGTCCGGTGTGCGGGGACAGCGCCGCGGACACCTCGCGCAGCTGCGGACCGGCGTTCTCCACCATCGAGATCAGCCGGGCGACGGCGAGCTGCTCACCGCGGCGGGCGCGCTCCACCAGGTCGCGGGGGTCCGGCGGTCCGGGCACGGTCGGGCTCCTTGTCGGGACGGACGGGTGGATGCACGTCGGCCCCCGCCGAGGCGGGGGCCGACGTGGACCACACGGAGGTCGGGACGGTCAGGCGGAGGGGACGCGCACGATCAGCGCGTCGCCCTGGCCGCCGCCGCCGCACAGCGCGGCCGCGCCGACGCCGCCGCCGCGCGCCTTGAGCGCGAGCGCCAGGTGCAGCGCGATCCGCGCACCGGACATGCCGATCGGGTGACCGAGGGCGATGGCGCCGCCGTCGACGTTCACCTTCTCCTCGTCGATGCCGAGCTTGCGGGCCGAGACGATGCCGACCGCGGCGAACGCCTCGTTGATCTCGACGAGGTCGAGGTCGGCGGGCTGGATGCCCTCCTTCTCGCAGGCCTTGGCGATCGCGTTCGCGGGCTGCTCGTGCAGCGAGGCGTCCGGACCGGCGACGACGCCGTGCGCGCCGATCTCGGCGATCCAGTCCAGGCCCAGCTCCTCGGCCTTGGCCTTGCTCATCACGACCACCGCGGCCGCGCCGTCGGAGATCTGCGAGGCCGATCCCGCGGTGATGGTGCCGTCGGCGGCGAAGGCGGGGCGGAGCTTGCCGAGCCCCTCGGTGGTGGTGTCGCCGCGCACGCCCTCGTCGGTCGAGAAGACGATCGGGTCGCCCTTGCGCTGCGGGATCTCGACCGGGGCGATCTCCTGGTCGAAGGTGCCGTCCTGGGCGGCGCGGGCGGCGCGCTGGTGCGAGCGGGCGGAGAAGGCGTCCTGCTCCTCGCGGGTCAGGCCGTAGCGCTCGTTGTACTTCTCGGTGGAGGCGCCCATCGCGACCTGGTCGAACGCACAGAACAGACCGTCGTAGGCCATGTGGTCGGTGAGGGTGGTGTCGCCGAACTTGGTGCCCTCGCGGGACTTGGTGAGCAGGTGCGGCGCCTGGGTCATCGACTCCTGGCCGCCGGCGACGACGATGTCGAACTCGCCGGCGCGGATGAGCTGGTCGGCCAGCGCGATGGCGTCGACGCCGGACAGGCAGACCTTGTTGATCGCCAGTGCCGGGACGTCCATCGGGATGCCGGCCTCGACCGCCGCCTGGCGCGCCGGGATCTGCCCCGCGCCTGCGGTGAGGACCTGGCCCATGATCGTGTACTGGACCTGGTCGGGAGCCACACCGGCCCGCTCCAGCGCGGCCTTGATGGCGACACCGCCCAGCTGGGCCCCGGAGAAGCCCTTCAGGGAGCCGAGCAGACGGCCCATCGGCGTGCGGGCGCCGGCGACGATCACGGTTCCGGACACGGGGTCCTCCATCAGGCTTCGTTGTCAGGTGGGCCGCCACCATACCCACGGCGACGACCCGTCCGGACGCACCGAACGGTGGGGGTGACCAGCGGCACAGACTCCTACCGGCGAGTAGAACCGGTAGCTTCAGCCCCCATGACGACAACCGAGGACGCCCTGTCGCCGCTGGTCGTGGCCGTGGACCACGTGGGCATCGCGGTGCCCGACCTGGACGAGGCCATCCGCTGGTACGCGGACAACCTGGGCCTAGTCGCGGTGCACACCGAGACCAACACCGAGCAGGGCGTGCGCGAGGCCATGCTGGGCGCACCGGGCGAGGCCGCCGGCGCCACGAAGGTGCAGCTGCTCGCCCCGCTGAACGAGGACTCGACGATCGCGAAGTTCATCGGGCGCAACGGCCCGGGCCTGCAGCAGGTCGCCTACCGGGTCACCGACGTCGCCGCCGCGGCGGACGCGCTGCGGGCGAAGGGCCTGCGCCTGCTCTACGACGCCCCGCGTCGTGGCACGTCGAACTCGAAGGTCAACTTCGTGCACCCGAAGGACGCCGGCGGAGTGCTGGTGGAGCTCGTCGAGCCGGCCGCGGACGCGCACTGACGGGCGGAGGGACGGGCGGAGGGACGGCCGGGGCACGACCCCGTCCCGAAGGACAGTACGGGCGTCCGGTGGGGTGGATCACGAAGTGCGCTTCGGGTATCACCCTCACCGTCGACGTACGGTTACGATACTACGCAGTAACTTGCGGTATCCCAAGCACCATCGGGTGAGCCACCCGACTCCCCTGACAACGTCGCCATCGGAGGCCAGCAGTGAAGGACATCCGCGACGCCATCCTCGCCGGGCAGTTCACCGACGTCGGAGGCCTGGAGGTTCCCGAGCACTATCGGGGCGTCACCGTCCGCGCCGAGGACGTGGACATGTTCGAGGGTCTGACCACCAAGGAGAAGGACCCGCGCAAGAGCCTGCGCGTCGAGGACGTCCCGGTGCCCGAGCTCGGCCCCGGTGAGGCGCTCGTGGCCGTGATGGCCAGCGCGATCAACTACAACACCGTCTGGACCTCGATCTTCGAGCCCGTCTCGACGTTCAGCTTCCTCAAGCGCTACGGCAAGCTCTCGCCGCTGGCCAAGCGGCACGACCTGCCCTACCACGTGGTCGGCTCCGACCTCGCCGGCGTCGTCGTGCGAACCGGTCCCGGCGTCAACACCTGGAAGCCCGGCGACCAGGTCGTCGCGCACTGCCTCTCGGTCGAGCTGGAGAGCCCGGACGGGCACTCGGACACGATGATGGACCCGGAGCAACGCATCTGGGGCTTCGAGACCAACTTCGGCGGCCTCGCCGAGCTGGCCCTGGTCAAGTCCAACCAGCTGATGCCGAAGCCGGACCACCTCACCTGGGAGGAGGCCGCGTCCCCAGGCCTGGTCAACTCCACCGCCTACCGCCAGCTGGTGAGCAAGAACGGCGCCGACATGAAGCAGGGCGACGTCGTGCTGATCTGGGGCGCCTCCGGCGGCCTCGGCTCCTACGCCACCCAGTTCGCCCTCAACGGCGGCGCCACCCCGATCTGCGTCGTCTCCTCGGAGGAGAAGGCCCAGATCTGCCGCGACATGGGCGCGGAGCTGGTCATCGACCGCAACGCCGAGGGCTACCGGTTCTGGAAGGACGAGACCACCCAGGACCCCAAGGAGTGGAAGCGGCTCGGCGCGAAGATCCGCGAGCTCACCGGCGGTGAGGACCCCGACATCGTCTTCGAGCACCCGGGCCGCGAGACCTTCGGTGCCTCGGTCTACGTGACCCGCAAGGGCGGCCAGATCGTCACCTGCGCCTCGACCTCGGGCTACATGCACGAGTTCGACAACCGCTACCTGTGGATGAACCTCAAGCGGATCGTCGGCTCGCACTTCGCGAACTACCGCGAGGCCTACGAGGCCAACCGGCTCGTCGCCAAGGGCATGATCCACCCGACCCTGTCGCGGGTGTACCCGCTGGCCGAGACCGGCCAGGCCGCGAACGACGTCAAGCAGAACCTGCACCAGGGCAAGGTCGGCGTGCTGGCGCTGGCGCCCGAGGAGGGTCTCGGCGTGACCAACCCGGACAAGCGCGCGAAGCACCTGGACGGCATCAACCGCTTCCGGGGCGTCTGACGCCGCCGGGGTTCACCCCGCTATGGACAAAGGGCCCGTCCGTGTGACACGGACGGGCCCTTTGTCCATAGCGGGGTGAACCCGGTGACCCCCGGCCGTGAACTTACGGTCCGGCAACCCCCGCGACGGTACGGTGAATGACATGGCCGGCGACCACGACGTACCCGTACCCCGGACCGGTTTCTCGATCGCGCGCCGCGGCTACGACCAGGCGCAGGTCGACAGCCACCTGCGCCGGCTCGACGCCCAGGTGCGCATGCTGGCCGCCGACCGTGACGCCGCGGTCGCCCAGAACACCCGGCTGAGTCGCGAGCTCGACGATGCACGGACCCGGGCCGAGGCCATGCAGCAGCAGGTCAACCGGCTCGCCGGCCCGCCGCAGAACGTGCAGGGCATGAGCGAGCGGCTGCGCTCCATGCTGCGCCTCGCCGAGGACGAGGTCGCCGAGATGCACGCCAAGGCCGACCGCGAGGTCGCCGACCAGCGCCGCCGCGCCGAGGAGCAGGCCCGCGCCCTGATCGAGGAGGCCAGGGCCCGGGCCGAGCAGACCGTCGCCGACGCCGAGGCCCACGCCGCCGAGGCCGCCCGCCGCTCCGCCGAGCGCGACCGCGGCCTCGACGAGAAGCAGGCCCGCGTCGAGCGCGAGCTCGCCGAGCTGCGCGAGCGCACCGAGACCGAGCTGGCCGAACTCCGCCGCCGCACCGAGGCCGAGCTGACCGAGCTGCGGACCACGACCGAGCGCGAGCTGGCCGAGCGGCGCAGCACCACCGAACGCGAGCTCGCCGAGGCCGAGCGCACCGTCACCGAACGGATCACCAGGGCCGACGCCGAGGCCCGGGAGAGCCGCGAGCAGGTCGAGCACGACTTCCGGATCGCGATGGACCAGCGCCGCGCCGAGGCACTGACCTCGCTGTTCGCCGAGCGCGACGCCCTCGAGGCCGACATCTCCCGCCGGGAGCGCGAGGCCGCCGAGCGGATCCGTCGTGACCTCGACCAGGCCCACGCCGACGGCGAGAAGATCCGCTCCGACGCCCGCCGCGACGCCGATGAGACCACCGCCGCCGCCCGGCGTCGGGTGGAGCAGCTCACCGAGCTGCGCGCCCGGCTGACCGAGCAGCTGCGCGCCGCCCGCGCGCTCATCGAGTCCGGCGTCGACGACCTCGACGCCGGCCCGGACCTGGCCGACCTGCCCGTCGACCAGCCGCCCGCCGAGCGGTCCTCGGTCGACCGGCTGCCCGCCGAGCAGGCGTCCATGGGTTCCGCGGCCGCCGAGCCCCGCACCTCCGGGGCTCCCGCGTCGGGTTCGGCCGACACCCCCGCGGCCGTACCCCGCACGGTCGAGGAGGCCGTCGCGGCGCGGGAGCGCCGGTCCGCCGCGACCGCGGAGGACGAGTCGGGGTCCCCGACCGGGTCGACGGGCAGCGGGTCGTCCGGATCCGGCCGCCCCCGGCCCTCGCCGCGGGCCCGCAGCGGCTACAGCGGCGGCAAGCGCGCCGCACGCACCCGCTGACCCGGAGTCGGTCCGCTCGGCTCAGCGCCGCCGGAACCCCGCGCGACGACGGTCCCGCGCGTTCCAGCACGGCAGGTGCCAGTGCCGCCGCTCCTCGACACCGCGGCCGTCGTCGGCGGGCCAGGTCACCACGTGGGGCATCCCCGAGGGCAGCAGCTGGTCGCAGCCGGGGCACCGGTAGTGCTTCACCGTGGTGCCTCCCGGCACCCGGCGGACGTAGTGCTCGCCGTCGCGGCCGCTCTCGAGGTCGGTCGTCATGCCGCTGCCCAGCGGTGGCGCAACGGGACGGCCCCGCCCCCGTTCCGAGGGGCGGGGCCGTCTGCCACGTCCACGAGCCATGCGACAAGTGTCGCAAGCGCTACCGCTTGGTGTAGTCCCGGAAGCCGTGACCGGTCTTACGCCCGAGCCGGCCCGCGGTGACCAGGTGCTCCAGCAGCGGCGCGGGGGCGAACCCGGCCTGGTGGAACTCGGCGTACAGGGACTTCTGGATCGCCAGCGACACGTCGAGCCCGACGACGTCGAGCAGCTCGAACGGCCCCATCGGCAGGGCGCAACCGGTCTTCATGGCGGCGTCGATGTCGTCGGCGGTGGCGTAGTGGGCCTCGAGCATCTTCACCGCGTCGTTGAGGTACGGGAACAGCAGCGCGTTGACGATGAACCCGGCCCGGTCGCCGCAGCTCACCGGCACCTTCTTGAGCTTCTGGCACACGTCCAGGACGGTGGCGGCCACGTCGCGCGAGGTGCCGATCGTGGACACGACCTCGACCAGCTTCATCACCGGCGCCGGGTTGAAGAAGTGCATGCCGATCACGTCGCCCGGGCGCTGGGTGACCGCGGCACACTCGACGACGGGCAGCGAGGAGGTCGTCGTCGCCAGGATCGCGCCGGGCTTGCAGATCTCGTCGAGCGCGCCGAACATCGCCCGCTTGACGTCGAGCTCCTCGGCGACGGCCTCGACGACCAGGTCGACGTCGGCCATGTCCTCCAGCGCGGTGGTGCCGCTGATCCGGGCGAGGACGGCGTCGCGGCCGGCCTCGTCCAGCTTCCCGCGGGCGACCGCCTTGTCCAGGGACTTGCGGACCAGCGCGACCGAACCCTCGACCTTGGAGTCGCTGCGGCCACGGACGACGACGTCGTAGCCGGCCTTGGCGAACACCTCGACGATGCCCGAGGCCATCGTGCCGGTGCCGATCACGCCGACCCGCGCCACGTCGCGCAGGGTCACGTCCTCGGGAACGGCGGAGGCCGGGGTCTCCCCGTCGGCGACGACGGTGGAGCTGTGCGGTGCGGAGTAGGTGTAGAAGCCGCGCCCGGTCTTCCGGCCGAGCAGGCCCGCGGTGATCATCTGCTTGAACACCGGGTTCGGCGCGTGCATCAGGTTGCGCGACTCGCCGTACATCGTCTCGAGGATCTCGTAGGCGGTGTCCAGGCCGATGAGATCGAGCAGGGCCAGCGGGCCCATCGGGTAGCCGCAGCCGTAGCGCATGCCGGCGTCGAGGTCCTCGCGGCTGGCGTAGCGCTCGGCGTACATCTTCGCGGCGTGGTTGAGGTAGCCGAACAGCAGCGCGTTGGCGATGAAGCCCGCGCGGTCGCCGATGACGACCGGGACCTTCCCGAGGGAGTCGGCGAACGCCTGGACGTCGGAGATGACGTCGGGCTCGGTGACGACGGTCCGCACGACCTCGACCAGCTTCTGGACCGGCGCCGGGTTGAAGAAGTGCATCCCGACGACCTTGCCCGGGCGCGTGGTGCGCACGGCCAGCTCGGTGACCGACAGCGACGAGGTGTTCGAGGCGAGGATGGCGTCCTCGGCGACGACCTTGTCGACCTCGGCCAGCAGCGCGGTCTTGGCGTCCAGGCTCTCCGGGATGGCCTCGACGACCAGCTGCGCCGGTGCCAGGTCGGCCAGGGTGGTGGTCACGGTGATGCGACCGAGGAGCTCGTCGGCCTGCTCCCGGGTGAGCTTGCCGCGCTCGATGGCGCGGTCGGTCGAGGCCGCGAGGTGGGCTCTGCCGCGCTCCCCCGCGGCGTCGTCCACCTCGACGGCGATCACGTCGAGACCGTTGCGGGCGAACACCTCGACGATGCCTGCCCCCATCGTGCCGAGGCCGACCACTCCGACGGTCCGGAACTCACGTGCCACGCTGCAACCTCCACCGATTCGACAACCTTGTCTTCCGCGTCGGCGCCGATCCTGTCATCCAGAGGTGCTACCAGTGGGTAACATGCGACCAGGACCACCCCGCCGTGCGGGAAGGGCCCTGGTCGTCGGGGGAGGAAGGGCGCCTCAGCGCCCGTGCCGGGCCTTCACGATCCCGACGAGCGTCTGCATCGTCCGCGCGGTCCGCTTGAAGCTGGTGACCACGATCGGCATGCCGAACCGCTGCCGGGCGATCGACTGGGCGCGGGTGAACTCGCGCAGCCCGTCGGCGCCGTGGATGCGGCCGAAGCCGGACTCCCCCACCCCGCCGAAGGGCAGCGACGGGATCCCGGCGAAGGAGATCACGCCGTTGATCGAGACCATGCCGCAACGCAGCCGCTGCGCGATCTGCTCCCCGCGCTTCGCGGAGAACACCGTCGCGCCGAGGCCGTATCCGGTGGCGTTGGCACGGCGGACCGCCTCGTCGACGTCGGGCACCCGGTTGACCACGATGAGCGGGCCGAAGGTCTCCTCGGTGACCGCGACGGAGTCCTCGGGCACGTCGGCGATGACGACCGGGGAGATCGACCCGCCCTGGGCGGGCACCGAGTCGGCGCCACCGACGATCGCGCGGCCGCCGCGCTCCAGGGCGTCGGTGACGTGCCGGCGCACGATCTCGGTCTGCGACGGCATCGTCATCGGCCCGAGGTCGCCCTCGTTCGTGGCGGTGCCGACCTGCAGCGCCGACGCCGCGGCCCGCACCTTCTCCAGGAACCGGCCCGCGACGGACTCGACGACGTAGACCCGCTCCACCCCGACGCAGGTCTGCCCCGCGTTGGACATCCCGCCCCAGACGGCGGCGTCCGCGGCTCCGTCGAGGTCGGCATCGGCGTCGACGATCAGCGGGTCCTTGCCGCCGCACTCCATGAGCACCGGCACCAGGTTCTCCGCACAGGCGGCCATCACCCGGCGTCCGGTCGCGGCGGACCCGGTGAACGCGATCTTGCCGATGCCGGGGGCGCGGCACAGCTCGGCGCCGGTCGGCCCGAACCCGGTGACGACGGTCAGCAGCGGGTACCGGCCCACCTCGGGGACCGCCTCGGCGAGCGTGCGGGCGATCTCGTGGCCGACGCCCGGGGTCAGCTCCGAGGGCTTGAACACCACGGTGTTGCCGGCGGCCAGCGCGTAGGCGATCGAGCCCATCGGTGTGAAGATCGGGTAGTTCCACGGCCCGATGACGCCGACGACGCCCAGCGGCCGGTACGCCACCGACGCCGCCTGGTTCGCCATCAGCAGGCCCGGGGACACCGAGCGCCGCCCGAGCACCTTCTTCGCGTTCGCCGAGGCCCAGTCCAGGTGGTCGATGGCGAGCACGACCTCGAGCCGGGCGTCGTCGAGCGGCTTGCCGGTCTCGGCGGCGACGACGCCCGCGACCCGGTCCAGCTGCGCGACCAGCACCTTCTTCCACGCCGCGAGCCTGCGGCGGCGCTCGTCGAAGCCGAGCCCGTCCCACCAGACGGCGGCCTCGGCGGCGTCCCGGACCCGGGTGCGGACGTGCTCGCCGTCGTGCACGGGGTAGCGGGCCAGCTCCTCGCCGGTACGGGGCGAGAGCGACGCGAAGTCCCCGGAGCCGGGGGCGGCGGCGGTCGTAGGGGTGGAGTCAGCGGCGGTGGCACTCACGTGACCAGGCTAGACGCCGCGGCAGGGCCCGGCCGGGCCCGCGCTGGCCCGCCGGGGCCGCGCCGACCCGGTGAGGCCGCCTCGGACCAGCCGCCTCAGAACAGGAGCAGGTCGTCGCGCGCCATGCCCCGCAGCGCGTCGTAGTCGACGGTCACGCAGCGGATCCCGCGGTCCACGGCCAGCGTGCGGGCCTGCGGCTTGATCTGCTGGGCCGCGAACACCCCCTCGACCGGCGCGAGCAGCGGGTCACGGTTCATCAGCTCCAGGTACCGGGTGAGCTGCTCGACGCCGTCGATCTCGCCGCGGCGCTTCACCTCGACCGCGACGTGCGCGCCGTTCCCGTCGCGCAGCAGCAGGTCGACCGGGCCGACCGCGGTCATATACTCGCGCCGGACCAGGGTGTGGCCCTCCCCGAAGGTCTCCGGGTGCGCGGCGAGCAGCTCCTGCAGGTGCGCCTCGACGCCGTCCTTGACCAGGCCCGGGTCGACGCCCAGCTCGTGGCTGGAGTCGTGGAGCACCTCGTCGATGGTGATGACCAGCGACTCGTCGGCCTTGTTGCGCACCGTCCACACACCGGGCTCCTCGGTGAGCCAGCACGGTGGGGACATCCAGTTGAGCGGCTTGTAGGCACGGTCGTCGGCGTGGATGCTCACCGAGCCGTCCCGTTTGACCAGCAGCAACCGGGGGGCCATGGGCAGGTGGGCGGTCAGCCGTCCGACGTAGTCCACCTGGCAGCGGGCGATGACGAGACGCACCCGCCTCACTGTAGGGCCGAGCGGATGGATCACCCTGGGCGGGTGATCGAGCAGACCTCGACCCGGCAGGTGTACGCCAACGACTGGATGACCGTCCGCGAGGACGGCATCCGGCTCCCGGACGGCACCGAGGGTTTCTACGGCGTCGTCGACAAGCCCACCTATGCCCTGGTGATCCCCCGCGACGACGACGGCCGCCTGCACCTCGTCGAGCAGTACCGCTACCCGGTGGGTGGCCGCCGCTGGGAGTTCCCGGCGGGCACCGCACCTGACCGGGCCGACCAGGACCCGGCCGAGCTGGCGGTGCGCGAGCTCGTCGAGGAGACCGGGCTGGCCGCGGCGCACATGACCCTGCTCGGCACGCTCGACTGCGCGCCGGGCATGTCCAGCCAGCGCGGGCACGTCTACCTCGCGACCGGGCTGACCGCGGGGCCGCCGCGCCGTGAGCACTCCGAGCAGGACATGCGCGCCGCCTGGTTCACCACCGCCGAGCTGACCGCGATGATCCGCCGCGGCACGCTCACCGACGCCCAGTCACTCGCCGCCTGGACCCTGCTCTCCCTGCACGACGCGGGCACCTGACCGGCGCCCACGGCCGCCGTTCGTGATCGCCGCTCCATGATCACCGCTTCATGATCACCGGGAGTGGAGCGCCGGGTGCGTCCGGCTGCACCATGGGCTCCACTCCCGGCGATCACCCGCGGGTCACCCGACGCGCACCGGCAGCGCCGCGACCCGGCTGAACCCGGGGCGGGGCAGCCACACGACCTCGTCGGCGGGCACGGCGAGCCTCAGCCCGGGGAACCGTTCGAACAGCATCCGCAGCCCCACCTCGCCCTCCTGGCGGGCCAGCGCGGCGCCCAGGCAGTAGTGCGCGCCCTGCCCGAACCCGACGTGCCCCTCGCCACGGCCGGTCGGACGGGCGAGGTCCAGCTCGTCGGGACGGTCGAAGGCCCGCGGGTCGTGGTTGGCCGGGAGCAGCCCGGCGATCACCGGGGTCCCGGCCGGGATCGCGGTGCCGCCCAGCTCGACGTCGACGGTCGGATAGCGGAGCTGGGTGAACTGCACCGGGCCGCGGGCCCGCATCAGCTCGTTCACCGCAGCGGGCCAGCCCGCCGGGTCGGCCCGCAGCGCGGCGAGCTGGTCCGGGGCGCCGAGCAGCGCCAGCGCGCCGTTGCTGAGCAGGTGCGCGGTCGTCTCGTGCCCGGCCATGACGATCGCGAAGATCATCGTGACCATCTCGCGGTCCGAGAGCCGGTCGCCGTCCTCCTCCTGCGCGGCGACGAGCGCGCTGATCAGGTCGTCGGTGGGCTCGGCCCGGCGGGCGTCGACGAGGGCGTGCACGTGCGCGATCGCCGCCCGCAGCGCGGGCCCGGTCCGCTCGCGGTCCATCGTCGTGAGGACCGAGCCCCACTCGTGCCACTGCGCGCGATCGGCCTCCGGCACCCCGACGAGCTCGCAGATCACCGTGATCGGCAGCGGGTAGGCCAGCGCCTCCACCAGGTCGACCGGTGCCCCGCCGGCCCCGGCGGCGGCGACCTGGTCGAGCAGTGCGGCGGTGATCTCCTCGACCCGCGGGCGCAACGCCGCGACCCGCCGCACGGTGAACGCCCGCGACACCAGCCTGCGCAGCCGGGTGTGCTCCGCGCCGTCGACGGTGAGGATGGTGCGCAGCAGGTAGTCGGCGACGTCGGCGGGGACCCCCATCTGCTCCATGATCGTCTCGCGGGTGTCCGGCCCGCCGGCCAGCGCCGGGTCGGTCACGAAACGCGGATCGGTCAGGACGGTGCGGACGTCGTCGTAGCGGGTGGCCAGGACGGCGGGCGGGCTGCCCATCATCGTCACGGTCGCGGTCGGGGCCTGTTCGCGCAGCCGCCCGTAGGCCACGTACGGGTCGGCGGTCACGGCCGGGTCCATCAGGTCCACGGCTCCACCGGGAGTGCTCGGTGCGGTCATCTCACCACTGCCTCTCTGGCGCGCTCGGGTCGGCGGACGCGTCGTCTCCACTCCTCGTCGATGTGGTCGACGAGCGGTCGGTACAGCCCGGCGACCTCCGCCGCGACGCCCGCGGCGCCGGCCGCGGGGGCGGGCCCGGCCAGCAGCCGGAACAGGCCGTGCTCGATCAGGGCGGCGGTGCGCTCGGGCCCGGACGGCGCGAACGTGCCACCCGGGCCGTCGGCGAGGAGGAACCCCCGGGCCGTCGCGCCCCAGACGTGGATCTGCTCGTCGACGGCCAGGTCGTCATCGACGAGACCGGCCGCGCGCAGCACCCGGAAGTGCTCCCGGACGACGTCGTCACGGTGGCGCCCGAGCTCCCCGAGCGTCCCGGCGGCCTCGTGCGCGAGCCGGCCGAGGACCTCGTCGTCGCCCCGGTGCAGGGCCCGCGCCACGTCGTCCTCCGCAAGCCGCTGGTGGAACATCCGCGACATCCCCCAGGGCAGCGCGAGCACCGGTTCGACGAGCATTCGGTCGGCGAGGTCGGCGAACAGCCGCCGCTGCGCCCGCAGCAACACGGTGAGGAACAACGCGTCCTTGGTGCGGACGTGCAGATAGACGGTGCCCTTGCCGATACCGGCCCGGCGCGCGACGTCCTCGATGGTCACCCGCCGGTAGCCCTGCCGCACGAGCAGCTCGCCCGCCGCGTCGAGCACCCGTTCCATCCGGGCGGTGTCCTCCGCACCCGGTCCGTCCGGTACCGCCACCGCTCCCCCTCCGCGCTGCATGACCGGATCGACGAATCCGGTCACTGGGTCACGGTAGCGTGCCGGGGTCTCGGCGACGAGCGAATTCCGGGCTACCGTTCCTCGCATGACCGACTACGAGCACCTGCTGGTCAAGCAGGACGGCGACACGGTCCGGATCACGATGAACCGCCCGCAGCGACGCAACTCCCTCACCGAGGGCCACCTGCGGGAGCTGCTGGACGCGTTCGAGAGCGCGGGACGCAGCAACACGACCGGGATCGTGCTGGCCGGGGAGGGCAAGGCGTTCTCCTCCGGCCACGACTTCGGCGACGTCGCCGCGCGCGACCTCGCCGGGGTGCGCACCCTGATGCGGCTGTGCACCACGGTCATGCACACCGTCCAGTCGGTGCCCCAGGTCGTGATCGCCCGGGTGCATGCGACGGCTTGGGCGGCGGGCTGCCAGCTCGTCGCGTCCTGCGACCTCGCCGTCGCCGCGGAGTCCGCGACGTTCGCGCTGCCCGGCGGCAAGGGCGGCTGGTTCTGCCACACCCCGGCCGTCCCGGTCGCGCGGAACATCGGCCGCAAACGGCTGATGGAGCTGGCCCTGACCGGGGACCCGATCGACGCGGCCACCGCCGCCGACTGGGGTCTGGTCAACTACGCCGTCCCCGACGACGACCTCGACGCCCGCGTGGACGAGCTGCTCGCCCGCGCGACCCGGGGCAGCAGGCTGTCCAAGGCCGTCGGCAAACAGACCCTCTACGCCCAGCTCGACCGTCCCGAGGCCGATGCCTACGCCGTCGCGGCCGAGGTGATGGCGTCGATGTCGCAGTCCGGGGGCGCCCGCGAGGGCATGGCGTCGTTCCTGGAGAAGCGGGCCCCGCAGTGGACCGACTGATCGGCACCTAGGCTCGCGGAACCATGCACATCCGCACCACCACCCGGCTGAGCCGGCGCCGTCTGCTGGGGGCGGCCGCCGCCCTCGGCGGGACCGCGCTGGCCGGGCCGCTGCTGGGCGGCTGCGGCGGGCCGTCGGACCCGCTGTCGCGGCTGCGCGCCGGCGGCGACGTCGTCGTCGGGCTGTCCGGGGAGCGCCCGTTCGGCTACACCGACGGCTCCGGGCGGGTCACCGGGGAGAGCCCGGAGGTGGCCCGCGCGGTCGTCACCGGCCTCGGCGGCAGCGGCCTGGCCGCGGTCCAGACGAGGTTCGACCAGCTCATCCCCGGTCTGCTCGACGGCCGCTTCGACGTCATCGCGGTCGGGCTGACCATCACCGCGCTGCGCTGCCAGCAGGTCGCGTTCTCCCGCCCCGACTACGTGGCGGGTACTGGCCTGGTGGTCCCGGTCGGCAACCCCCTCGGTGTCGCGACGCTGGCCGGGGTCCGCCGCTCCGGGGCGACGCTGGCGGTGCTCGACGGCAGCGCCGAGCAAGAGTACGCACTCGCCGCGGGCATCCACGCCGACCACATCGTCACCGTCGACTCGCAGGGCGCGCTGGTGCGCGAGGTGGCGAACGGCGGCGCGCAGGTCGGTGCGCTCACCCGCATCGCGCTGCTCGACGAGGTCCGCCGCAACGCGGGCATCGGGCTGGAGGTGACCGCCGCGTTCGCCCCCGAGGTCGCGGGACGCCCGGTCGTCGGGGCCGGTGCGTTCGCCTTCCGTCCCGCCGACAGCGCCTTCCGCGAGGAGTTCGACCGCGGGCTGACCGCGTTGCAGGAGTCCGGGCGCTGGCTGGAGCTCGCCGCGCCGTTCGGGTTCACCGCGGCGAACCTGCCGCCGCGCGATCTCACCGTCGACGAGCTCTGCGCCCGCACCCCGGACTCGTGACCGACGCGCGCCGCCGGGGAGTGCAAGGATCCCGGTCATGGCACTGCGCATCGCGGGGATCCACGTCCCCGGCCCGTCCGACCTGCTCACCGGCGCGGCATCGGTGGTCGAGGCGACCGGCGAGCTCGCCGGGACCGTCGCCGGGCTGCCCGCGCGGGCCGGGGAGCTACTGGAGGAGGTCGGCTCGCTGGTCGGCCGGATCGGCACGATCGCGACCCGCGCCGAGCAGCTGCTCGACCGGGTGGACGGGGTCGTCGACCGGGCCGAGGGGCTGATCGGGACCGTCGACGCCGTCGCCGGGGAGGCGACCGGGCTCGTGTCCCGGATCCGCCCGGTCGCCGAGCAGGCCGAGGCGCTCGTCGCCCGGGTCACCGGCGTCGCGGGGAACGCCGAGGAGCTCGTCGGACGGGTCACCGGCGTCGCCGGGAACGCCGAGGAGCTGGTGGCGCGGGTCGGCAGGGTCGCCGACGAGGCCGACACCCTGGTCCGCAAGGTCACCACCGTGTCCGAGCAGGCCGACGGCCTCGTCCGGCGGGTCACCACCGTCTCCGACGAGGCCGGCGAGCTGGTCCGGCGGGTCACCACGGTGTCCGAGGAGGCGGGCGACCTCGTCCGCCGGGTCACCACGGTCTCGCAGAACGCCGAGGGCATCGTCGAGCAGGTCTCGGTGGTCACCGGGAACGCGAGCGGGCTGCTCGCGCGGGTCGACACCGTCACCGGCGAGGCGGGCGGGCTCATCCGCACCGTCGGTGAGATCAGCGAGCGCGCCGGCGGCCTCATCGGGCAGGTCGAGACCGTCACCACCGACGCGACCGGTGTCGTCACCGCAGCGAAGGCGGTGTCCGACCGCGCCGGAGAGGTCGTCGGGCAGGCCGCGGGCGCCAGCGAGCAGGCCGGTGAGCTGCTGGACCTCTACGGCCCGCTGGCCCGCCGGGCGGCGCCGCTGGCCCAGCGCTTCGTCGACGAGCTCTCCGAGGACGAGGTGCGCGCCGCGATCCGGCTGGTGGACCAGCTCCCGAAGTTCACCGAGCACATGGAGGACGACATCATGCCGATCCTCACGACGCTGGACCGTGTCGGACCGGACGTGCACGAGCTCCTGGACGTGCTCAAGGAGGTCCGGCAGGCGATCGTCGGGATCCCCGGGTTCAAGCTGCTCAGCCGCCGCGGGAGCGAGAAGGAGGAGAGCTGAGCTCCCGGCCGGGCGGCGCGTACCGCCCGGCCGGCACGGTCAGCCCAGACCCTGCGACTCCCGGATCAGGGTGACGATCTCGTCCATCATCCCGGTCAGGCGGAAGTTCTTCGGCGTGAACACCGCCGCGACCCCGCCCTCGCGCAGCCGCTTCTCGTCCTCGGGCGGGATGATCCCGCCGACGACGACCGGCACCTCCCCGGCCCCGGCGTCACGCAGCCCCTGCACGACCGCGGGCACGACCTCCAGGTGCGACCCGGACAGCACCGACAGCCCGACGGCGTGCACGCCCTCCTGCACCGCGGCCGCCACGATCTGCGACGGCGTCAGCCGGATCCCCTGGTAGACGACCTCGAACCCGACATCGCGGGCGCGCACGGCGACCTGCTCGGCGCCGTTGGAGTGGCCGTCGAGGCCGGGCTTGCCGACCAGCATGCGCAGCCGCTGGCCCAGCTCCTCGCCGGTGGCGCGGACCCGCTCGCGGACCTCGGAGATCTCGGTGGCGCCCTCGCCGGACATGCTCGCCCCCGCCACTCCGGTCGGGGCCCGGAACTCCCCGAACACCTCGCGCAGCGCCCCGGCCCACTCGCCGGTGGTCACGCCCGCCTTGGCGCAGTCGATCGAGACCTGCATGAGGTTCTGCTCGGTCTTGGCCGCGTCGCGCAGCGCCCGCAGCGCCTCCTCGACGGCGTCCTGGTCCCGCGCGGCCCGCCACTCGCGGATCGCCTCGACCGCGGCCCGCTCGGTGGCCGGGTCGACGGTGAAGATCGCGTCGGCACCCTCGGCCTGCAGCGGGCTCGGCTCGGTCGTGTCGAACTTGTTGACCCCGACCACGACCTCCTCGCCGGACTCCAGCCGGCGACGGCGGGCGGCGAGGGAGTTGACCAGCTCGCCCTTCATGTAGCCGGACTCGACGGCGGCGACCGCGCCACCCATCTCCTGCACCCGGTCGATCTCCGCGCGGGCGCCCTCGACGAGCTCGGACACCTTCGCCTCGACGACCCGGGAGCCGTCGAAGATGTCCTCGTACTCCAGCAGGTCGGTCTCGTAGGCCAGCACCTGCTGCATCCGCAGCGCCCACTGCTGGTCCCACGGCCGCGGCAGGCCGAGCGCCTCGTTCCAGGCCGGCAGCTGCACGGCGCGGGCACGCGCGTCCCGGGACAGGGTGACCGCGAGCATCTCCAGCACGATGCGCTGGACGTTGTTCTCCGGCTGCGCCTCGGTCAGCCCGAGCGAGTTGACCTGCACGCCGTAGCGCAGGCGTCGCTGCTTGGGGTTCTGCACGCCGTAGCGCTCGAGGGTGATCTCGTCCCAGAGCCGGCCCAGCGCCCGGAGCTTGCACATCTCCTCGACGAACCGGATGCCGGCGTTGACGAAGAACGAGATGCGTCCGACGACGTCGCCGAACTTCTCCGGCGGCACCTGCCCGGAGTCGCGCACCGAGTCGAGGACGGCGATCGCGGTCGACAGCGCGTAGGCCAGCTCCTGCGTCGGGGTCGCCCCGGCCTCCTGCAGGTGGTAGCTGCAGATGTTGATCGGGTTCCACTTCGGGATCTCACCGACCGACCACGCCACCATGTCGGTGATCAGCCGCAGGCTGGGCCCGGGCGGGAACACGTAGGTGCCCCGCGACAGGTACTCCTTGACGATGTCGTTCTGGGTGGTCCCGGCGAGCTTCGCCCGGACCTCGGCGTAGTCCAGACCGGACTGCTCCGCCTGCTCCTCGGCGACGGCCACGTACAGCGCGAGCAGCCACATCGCCGGGGCGTTGATCGTCATCGAGGTGTTGGCCTCGGCGACCGGGATCCCCTCGAACAGGGTGCGCATGTCCCCGATGTGGCTGACCGGCACGCCGACCTTGCCGACCTCGCCCTTGGCGAGCTCGTCGTCGGGGTCGTAGCCGGTCTGGGTCGGGAGGTCGAAGGCCACCGACAGCCCCGTCTGGCCCTTGGCCAGGTTGCGGCGGTACAGCTCGTTGGTCTTCTCCGCCGAGGAGTGACCGGCGTAGGTGCGGATCACCCACGGACGGTCGCGCTCACGATCGGTGGGGTACGGCACCGGGACCTCCGTGTCGTCGCGGGAGCACAGTCGGCACTGCCTGTGATGCGGACAGATCCTACTCGTCAGTAGCCGACGGCGGGCACGGAGTCGTCCCTCGTCACAGTCGGCATGTTCGGCAAAGTACGCGATCCGCACGGGAAACCGAGCGCTGGATCGGTTCACCACCCGCCCCCTCGGACAGGGCGTGTCGCCCGTCCGGGTGCGACGATCGGCGGATGGAGCTGGACCTGGTCCCGCGGCTCGGCGCGGTCATCGGCATCGCGATCGTGCTGGCGGTGCTCGCGCTGCTGCTGCGCTGGACCTACGGCCACCAGAAGCACCACGCGCTGCCCACCGACGACCCGGACGACCCCGTCGCGACCGGCCTGCTCACCGAGGTCTCCCGGGTACCTGGGCCGGAGGCGGCGCAGGTGCTGCGCGACCGGCTGCGCTCCGAGGGCATCCGGGCGACGATCTCCCGCGCCGACGACGGCGGCTGGGCACTGCTCGTCTTCCCCCGGGACGTCGGGGACGCCCGCGTGGTGCTCAGCCGTCGCTCGCTGGACTGAGCGCTCAGCCCACCCGGTGGTAGCGGGCGTCGAGGAAGCAGAACACGCCGTAGCAGGCGATCCCCACGCCGACCGCGACCAGTAGGAACACCCCGTAGGGCTGTTCGCGCAGCGTCTTGAGCGCGGAGTCCAGCCCGTTGGCGCGCTGCGGGTCGAAGGTCAGTGCGGCGACGCCCAGCAGGATGCCCAGCACGCCGATCGCGATCCCCTTGGCGATGTACCCGGCCTGTCCGGTGCGGGCGTTGATCCGCCGCAGCCGGGTGTCGGCGCCACCGAGGTCCTGGTCCTCGGTGAACGTCGTCCGGTAGCCGTTCCAGGCCATCACCCCGCCGCCGATCAGCACCCCCAGCCCCAGCAGCGCGGTGAGGACCTGCCCGCCCGGCAGGCCCAGCAGTCCGGCCGTCGCCCGACCACCGCCACCGCCGGACGTGCGTCCGCTGATCGCGGTGGTCGCCGCGGTGTGTCGACGACGGCCTGAGACTGACCCCCTGACGTCGGATTGGGATTGACCCCTTCTGGGCGACGCTGAGGGGGTGTTGTCGGTGGAGGACTGGTCCGAGATCCGTCGTCTGCATCGGGCGGAGGGTGTCCCGATCAAGGAGATCTCCCGCCGGCTGGGAGTCGCGCGGAACACGGTGCGTTCGGCGCTGCGGGCGCCGGGCCCACCGCGGCGGGAACGGGGCCCGCGGGGTTCGCTGGCTGATGCGGTCGAGCCGCAGGTGCGGGCTCTGTTGGCGCAGTTCCCGCGGA
>NZ_VRMC01000149.1:0-6724 GCF_008369905.1 Pseudonocardia sp. EV170527-09 | reverse complement strand
GGGTGGACGTCCACCCTCTGCCCCACCCTCGCCTCACCCCCTGCCCCACCCTGGTTGATCAGCGCAGATACCCGCAGGGTGGGGGAGGTGGGTGGGGTGAGGCTGGGCGATCGAGTCCCCGGGAACACTCGTTTTGCAGGGTTGGAGCACCCTCACTCTCTGCCCCACCCTCGCCGACAGGCCCGCCAGCGCTGGACACTCACCGTGACCCTGGTGAGGCTGTCGGGCAGCCCGGGGCGGCGTTCGCTCGCTCTTGCAATGGCCTGCATTCTCGCTGGTCGGGGATGCGTGACCTGCGAAGATGTCAAGGTTGCAGTCAAGATGGCGGCCGTATAAGCCGCTGACCTGTGAAGATGTCAAGATGGCGGCTAGGGGGAAGGTCTGCAACCTTGCCATCTTGGGGCGGCCGCCATCTTGACCGCGGATCCTGCCCTCACAGTCGACGGAGAGTGACCGCCAAAACGAGGGCCCCGGTCAGGGACCCAGAGAGTTCTCCCTCCGAGGGTCCCTCGGCCTCCCTCCCCTACCTGATCAGCGCAGATCCGCCCCGAGGGACCCAGGGAGGCAGTGCCAATGAGGGCCGCTGACAAGGGCCCACGGGCACTTTGAAGCAGAGGCCGCGGCCTCCCTCCCTGACGAGACTCGCCGCCATGCAATCACGTTAAGTGACGATCAGTGGAGCTGGCCATCCCTGCACGCGTTCTGCGAGGCCGCCGAAGCGCCCCGCGGATTCAGACGCAACTCATCGGTAGCTCCACGCTCGGCCGGTGCCGCGGTACTGCGCGACCGAGATCGGCTCAACGCCAGGTCGCATCCTGGACCGGTAGAGCAGACCGTCGAGATGGTCAATCTCGTGAGCCACCAGCCGTGCCACACCGTCCTGGAACACCGTGATGTGCGTCCGGCCATCAACGTCCTGGTGCTCCACCTCGATGCTCCGTGGTCGTGGCACCATGCCGCGTACGTCGAAGAAGCTGAGGCAGCCCTCGTACTGCTCGTCGACGCCATTCGATTCGTCAATGACTCGCGGGTTTAAGAGCGTTAGAGTCTCACCGTTCGCAGTCCGGACTACTGCCGCGGCCCGACCGATGCCAATTTGCGGCGCCGCAATTCCCATCCCCTTTGCGAAGTCGTGCGCCTGCCCGACGCGCTCCATAGTTGAAACGATCTGCGCGACGACCCGGCGTGCGTCCTCTGCCTCATCAGGAAAAGCGAAGCGCGTAGCCGTCTCCGTAAGGATCGGGTCACCGTCTTGCACGATTCCAATCTCGCTCATCTTGTCTGATGACTCGGAGGTCTTCATCTCGTCGTCCCTCTCGGACTCGACGCCAGCACGAAACTTCCACTCCACACGGTACCGAGCGTGCATGTCAGGATCATCAATCGACCACACGAAGTGCGTCCGATCACCCTCCTCGATTCGATCGATCGGGGTACGAAAGGCCGACGATGCGGCCGTCATTGACGTCTCCATGCCCCAGACTGCAGGATTCAGCGCCGTTGGCAGATCCATCTTTATGCTGAGACGACGAGTGGGAACCCGTATCGCGCGCTGCCACCAGGGTCCCCATTTCTCGGCCGAGACGGTATAGATGTACTCGATCCACACCGTTTGACCAGGATAGAGAGGAAACTTTCCGTCGTCGTTTTCGAGCAGGAGCCACAACTCTTTAAAAGCGTCGCGATCGTGCTTCACTCGCCATGACATGGGCTCGCCGGAACAGGTGGCGATCAGGCCAATTTCATCCCAGGTCAGGGGCGACTCGCGATAGAGCCTGTTCGATCGCTCCGGATCACCGGGATGTCGATCGACGGCAATCCGGATCAGGTACTGCGTGACCGGCTCGGTACCGGCGTTGTACAGCTGCCGTCGGACGAGTGTGCGGAACACGCCGTCGTCGTAGGACAGCTCGGCATGCTCGTGCTCCACGATGAGGGAGGCGGTCGGCGCAACCTGAGAGTCATCGGCGAGGGGACGAGTGGTCACAGCCCCGGTCGTTGCCGGTGCGATCTCCTCGCGTGCGGCTTGCCAGCGACGAACCAACGCGCGCCCGGCTCGTAGCCGCGTGTCCGCCTGCTCGACGAACTGCTTGCTCGGCAGAGTGCTGCCGGTCTCAACCTTGCTGACGTAGGACGGCGTGTAGCCAACGGCCGCCGCGAGCGCCTTCTGTGAGTGACCGCTGACCTCTCGCCAGTGCCGCAGCTCAGCGATGAACGCCTGTTGAGCTGCGGTTACGCCTTCGATCACGGTCGTGCCCTCCCCTGTTGCCAGGCCAGTGAATGGAATGAACGCCCGATGATCGTCGGTCACCCTGCCTTCAACCCGGCCCGGTTCTGCAGATTTGAGACATGAGAGACGACAGAGCACGCGAGGGATCACGGGGATCGCGGAGACGACCGACGCTCCACGGCCGCGAGACGCCGTTCGAGGTCCGCCAGGGTGCGACGAAGCTCCATCCAGTTAGCCGGGGAGACGCTGTCGATATCGACCGCCGGGGCTCCGCGCTGAACACGGACCCTGGCCGGCTGGCCGCGACGACTGACGATCAGCCCTTCGTCCTGGAGAACCCCGAGCGCCCGTTTGACGGTTCCGACCGCGACGCCGCAGTCGGCCGCCAGGACGGCGTGACTCGGCAGTGGGCCACCGGGACGGTACTGCCCCTCGACGATGCCGCGACGGACTACGTCGGCCACCTGCTCGAACTGCGGGCGGGAGTCGTCCGGATCGAGTTTCTGCACGTCGGACAGGCTACGACGTGCTGCCTAAGCAAGCCAATCGTAGCTAGCTTGCCTAGCTTGTCTATGTCGTCTATGGTTGTCCACGTCTTCAACGCATCGAAGACGCAAGAAGCCCCGCCCGGTGTTGGAGCACCGGACGGGGCGAACATCGAGTTCCTGGGAGGAACGATGCAGGTCGACCGTACCCGTATGTACCGGGTCCGTGCCGTGGCCGAGATGCTGGACCTGTCGCTGTCGACGGTCTACCGGGCGATCGAGTCCGGTGAGCTGGACGTGTTGCGGTTCGGCACCGCCGTCCGGGTCCCGGGCGACGCGCTGGCCGCGTGGCTCGAAGCGCGCTCGGAGGCCGCACACGCCGCGTTCGTCCGTGGCGGGCAGTCTGTCGCCGACGCCGACGCCGACACCTCCGACGCTGTTGCCGGGGCGAACGCTGAGGGGGTGGCGTGATGCGTGCGACCGCTCACCAGTTCGGATACGTCCAGTTCGCGGGCCAGCGGGGCCGGTTCCAGGCCGCGCACCGTGACGGCATCGGTGAGCGCCAGCCCGACGGGCGGGTCAGCATGCAGTTCCCCGCCGACCTCGAGGACTTCACCGCGGTGGCCTGGCTCGTCCTGTCCGACGGCCTGGTCGACGAATCCCAGTGGGGCGACGTCGACATGGGCTGGCTGGTCTCGGTCCTGCTCGACGAGGGCATGGACACCATCACCACCCTGCGGACCCAGCTCACCGACCCCGCCCACCTCGACCAACTCGACCACGACCAGCGGGATCTGCTCGACCGGGTCCGCGCCCACGTCATCGGCCTGTTCACCGGCGTCACCCTGGGCTCGACCACCGTGTCCCGGGCCACCCGCGCCGCCGTCCGCCGCGCCGCCGACGACCTCACCACCACACCGGCAGCCATCGCTGCCCCCGGTGTTGTGGTGGACCTCGACGACCTGGTCGGAGCCCGGTGATGGGCGCCGTCGCCCAGGCCCCGGTCCAGGTCCGGTCGTGGTCGCGCGGGGTGGTGTTCACCAGCGCCACCGGCCGCGTCACCGCGAAGCTGTCCCAAACCGAGATGGCGGTCGCGCTCGCTCTGTCCGGGGCGACGTGGCGCTCCCGAGCCGACCGGCCCTCACCGGAGCAGCTGGCCCGCATCGTCATGGCCGTCGTCCTGCGCCACGGCGGCGCCCACATCGCCCGCCACGCCCACAACGACCGCGCGACCACCAGTGCCGAACGCAACGCCACCACGACGCAACTGCGAGCACAGCGGGCCCTGTGGGGTTCCGCGCGCCGCGCCCAACAGTGCACCGACGCCGCGTTCGTGCTCCGGGTCGCCACCGACCGCGGACACATCAGGCCCACCGCAGCCGCGGCCTGACCCCACCCCGGCAGCACCTCGCCCCAGCACCACCGCGCGCCTGTCGAGCCACCCCCGACTCCTCGGGGGTCGCTCGACAGGCCGTCGGGGTGCGCCCACCCGCCTCGATCGGAGCTCCTCCACCGTGACGCCCACACCCCGCCTGCGGGCCCTGCCCGGACCCGACCAACCCCCGACCGACCCCACACCTGACCAGCACGAATCGAGCAAAGGATCGAGCACGGTCGAGCAGGTCGGGCGGCGCCTGAGGCTCACCTCGGCCGCCTCGATCACCCTGCGCCCGACCCACTGGCTCTGGACCGACCGCATCCCCGCCGGATCCATCGTCCTGGGCCCCGGCCGCGAAGGAATCGGCAAGTCCCTGTTCTGCGCCTGGCTCACCGCCCAGGTCACCAACGGCACCCTCGACGGCCTGCACACCGGCCGGGCCCGCGCCGTCGTCTACGCCGCCACCGAGGACTCCTGGGAACGCACCATCGCCGGACGCCTGCTCGCCGCCGGAGCCGACATGAACCGCGTCTTCCGCGTCGACGTCACCCACCCCGGAGCCGACGGCGCCCGGACCGTCCCGCTGTCCCTGCCGCGCGACTGCACCGACCTCGCCGTCGAGATGGGCACCCACGACGTCGCTCTGCTCGTCCTGGACCCACTGATCTCCGCGGTCGACTCACGGATCAACGTCAACCAGGAAGAACTCCGCGGAGCCCTCGAACCCCTCGCCACGCTCGCCGACAACACCGGCGCCGCGATCTTCGGCCTCGCGCACTTCAACAAAGCCAGCGGCACCGACGTCCTGTCCCGGGTCACCGGCTCCCGCGCATTCGCCGCCGTCGCCCGCGCCGGGATCGCGTTCGCCCGCGACCCCGACGCCGACGACGGCTCCTGCGTGATCTCCCAGGTCAAGAACAACCTCGGCCCACTCGACCTACCGTCACTGCGCTACCGCGTCGAACCGGTCACCCTCGACACCCCCGAAGGCCCCGCCCAATGGGGACGGCTGGTCATGCTCGGCGAGACCGATCGCCACGTCGAAGCGATCATGCGCCAGGCCGAGCAGCACAGCGGCGACGGCGAGGACGCCACCGACCTGGCCGACATCGACGCCTGGCTCGCCTCCTACCTCATCGACCGCTACGGCCGCGCTCCCGCCGCAGACGTGCTGAAACAGGGCGGGGCACTGGGATTCAGCAAGGCCCAGCTCTACCGGTCCAAGAAGCGCCTGAAGATCTCCTCCGGCAAGGGCGACGGATGGGCCTGGACCCTGCCCGACATCCCACCCCCGTGACCCCGCCCCGGGACGACCCGACCGGGATCAAGGTGGCGGCCAACATTGCAAGGTTGCAGGCCTCCCCACAGCCGCCATCTTGACATCTTCGCAGGTCAGCGCCTCATAGGGCCGCCATCTTGACTGCAACCTTGACATCTTCGCAGGTCACGCACCCCCCACCAGCGCAAATGGAGATCCACAACCATGCACCCGACCGCTCTCGCCGACCAGCTCGCCGCCGCCACCCACGACGCCCGAACCCGCCTCGACCACATCGCCCACCACACCGGCGCCCGGCCCATCACCCCAGCCACCGTCCCCGAATGGCTCCACGGCCATCTCAGAGCCCTACGAGACGCCATCCACAGCGACCACGCCACCTACTGCCCACACCTCGCCACCGGACCCACCGTCGCCTACGCCGCCATCTGGAAGCCCGCCATCCTCACCTGCGCAGCCTGCGCCGCCACCGTCTTCCGCGCCGACCACACCGAAGACACCACCTGCGACCGCTGCCGCACCCACACCCCCGACACGCCACTACACCCCGGACTCATCGCCTCCGGACCCGTCCTCCTCGCCTACGGCCTCTGCATCCACTGCCACACCGACACGACCACACCCCCGCAGTCGATCCGCGTCCTGCTCTCGGTCGAAGAGGCAGCCCAGCGACTCACGATCAGCCGGACCCGCACCTACGCCCTGATCAAGGCAGGCGAGATCGAGTCCCTACGCATCGGACGGCTACGCCGCGTCCCAGCCAACGCCATCGACGACTACGTCCAACGCCTGGTCGACGACCAGCACGCGGCCTGACGCCGAGGAGCACCATGCCCCGCAAGAGGCCCGAAGGAACTCGCGCGCCGAACGGCGCATCGACGATCTACGTCGACAAGGACGGGAAGTGGCACGGCCGAGTCACCGTCGGCGTCAAGGACGACGGTTCCGCCGATCGTCGTCACGTCCGAGGCAAGAACGAGTCGGAGGTCATCGAGAAGGTCCGGAAGCTTGAACGCGCCCGTGACGACGGGACCACACGGAAAGCCGGTCGCGTCCCGACGGTCGAACAGTGGCTCACCCACTGGCTGGAGAATATCGCCAGGCCGTCGATCAAGTACAAGTCGTTCCGGGCCTACGACACGGCGGTGAAGCTGCACCTTATCCCGGGACTAGGTGTGATGTCCAGGGAGGTTGTCCCGTCCGGGGGCGGTGAGTCTGGCTGACAGACGAAGGCCTCCGGTTGTGAAGTGGAGCTGTCTAGGAACCGCTTCACCCACCGGAGGCCTTCGTGTCCCACGCTAACGCCGCCCTGACCCCGCGCGCCCGGCTGCGGCTCGCTCAACTCGTCGTCG
>NZ_VRMC01000148.1:0-6998 GCF_008369905.1 Pseudonocardia sp. EV170527-09 | reverse complement strand
CCGACCCGAACCCGTCTCGTTCTCAGCAGAGCCCATAGGGTCTGATGTCATCACTCACAGTGCCCATCCCGCCGGACGCTGAGGTCCGGCGTGTCGGGCCGGAACCACCGTTCGTTGCACAGGCCCTCGGTCTCGGGGACCGGGGTGGGAGTGGCCTGCGGGGCCGTCGTGGTCGACGGCGCCGGGGTGGCCGGGGTGCTGGTGGCACCCGGTGCGGGCTGCCCGGCGGGGGCGGGAGCCTGCGGGTCGGCCGGGGCGCGCAGCTGGGAGCCCGGGTCGGTCAACGACAGCGGCGAGCCCCGCATCAGCTGCGGCACGGCCGGGTTGACCCCCGAGCCGCCGGCCTGCAGCTGCTCGAGCACCTGCTGCGGGGTCGGCAGCGGCACGGCGCCGTCGAGGATCGGCGCGAGGCCGTCGCACAGGGCGGCCGTGGGCTGGTCGAGGCCTCCCGGGAGCTGGCCCGCGCCGCGGCGGAGGATCTCGCAGATCGCGACCGGCAGCGGGTAGGCCAGCTCGTTGATGTTGGCCCGGGTGTCGAGGGTCTCCGAGGAGCCGTTGTAGATGTTGGTGAGGTTGCTCAGGGCCGCCGGGGCGACGTCGGCGATCTCGGACAGCGCCCGCTGGTGGTCGACGATCTCCTGCGACACGCTCGCGAGCTTGTCGACGTTCGACCGCAGGGTCGCCCGGTTGTCCTGCACGAAGTGCGCGACCTCGCCGAGCGCGTAGGACAGCTGGTTCAGCGCCCCGCCGAGCTCGCCGCGCTGGCTCGCGAGGAAGCCGGTCACGTCGGCCAGCTTCCCGTTGAGCTCGCGGATGCCGGGGTCGTTCTCCCGCAGCGTCCCGACGAACTTCTGCAGCTCGGTGATGGTGCCGAACAGGTCACCGCTGGACCCGTTCAGGGTCGCCGAGAGTCCGCCGAGGTTGCGGATGGTGTCGTTGAGTGCCCGGCCGTTGCCGTCGAGGTTCTTCGCGGTGACGTCCAGGACGTCGTTGAGCGCACCGTTCTTGTTCGCCCCCTGCGGGCCGAGGGCCCGGGAGAGCTCGGTCGCGGTCCGGGTGAGGTCGTCGACGCCGAGCGGGAACGCCGTGCGCTCCAGCGGGATCGGCTCGCCGTTCCACTCGGGTCCGCCGGTCCACACCGGGGTCAGCTGCACGTAGCGGCCGGTGACCAGACTCGGCGAGACGACGGCGGCCTTGACGTCGGCGGGCAGGCGCACCTCGTCGTCGGTGATGGTCATGTCGACCCGCACCCGGTCACCCTCCGGCGTGATGCGGTCGACCTTGCCGACCGGGACGCCGAGCACCCGCACGTCGTTGTCCTCGAACAGCGCGGCGGAGCTGGTGAAGTAGGCGGTGACCTGGCGGCCCCCGCCGGAGGTGATCAGCCAGATCGCGCTCGCCACCAGGACGGCGACGACGGCGATCAGGGCACCGAGCTGGAGCTGGCGCCGGTCGTTGGCCCAGGACCCCATCAGCAGTCACCCCCGAGCGGCACGACCGGCGGCAGCAGACCGCACAGGTAGTTGTCGAACCAACGGCCGTTGCCGAGGGCGTTGCCGAACACGCGGATGAACACCGCTTCCTTGTCGAGGATCTCGCCGAGGTTGTCGCGGTTCTCCTCGAGCACCGCCTGCACACGGTCGAGGGTCTCCAGCGCCGGACGCAGCTGCGCCTGGTTGTCGGCGACCAGACCGCGCAGCTGGATCGACAGGCGCTGCACGCCGTCGAGCAGGTTCGCGATCGCGTCCTTGCGGCGCTGCAGCTCACCGAGCAGCAGGTTGCCGTCGTTGACCAGCTTCACGACGTCGCCGCGGCGGTCGGCCAGCGTGGTCGACAGCTGCCGGGTGTTGGCGAGCAGCTTCTTCAGCTCGCCGTCGCGGCTGGAGATGGTGTTCGACAGGCGGGACAGTCCGTCCAGGGCCCCGCGGATCTCCGGCGGGGTGTCGCGGAAGGTGTCCGAGAGCGTGGTCAGGCTCGACGCGAGCTGCGTGGTGTCGAGCTGGTCGATCGTGCCGGAGAGGCCGTTGAAGGCGTCCACGACGTCGAACGGGGACTTCGTCCGGTCCCGGCCGATCGGCTCGTCGGGGTTCTGCTCGCCGTCGCCGCGCGGGTCGAGGGCGAGGAACTTGGAGCCGAGCAACGTCGCGATCTCGATCGACGCCGTGGTCCGGTTGCCGACCCAGGCGTCGTCGACGGTGAACTCCACGTTCACGTGGTCGCCGTCGAGGGAGACCTTCTGCACCCGGCCCGCCTCGACGCCGGCCACGGTGACACGGTCGTTGGCCTGCAGGCCCGCCGCCTCGGGGAACTCCGCGGTGTAGCGGGTGGCCCCGGAGAAGATCGCCTCGTAGTTGAACGCGGCCAGTGTCAGCGCCGCGATCAGCACGATTCCGATCACCGCCGTCAGGACGGGGCGCTTCTGCCCTGCCTGTGCCATCAGTTGCCTCCCGGCTGCAGCGCTGCTGTCGGGTCGCTGCTGGAGTCGACCGGGCCGCGGCCTGCCGCCTGGCCCAGCAGGCCGCCGACCGACTCGGTGGTCGGCTCACGCATCAACGGGTTGTCCTGGGCCCGGTTGTCCGGCTGGTCGCCGGGCTGCGAGCCGTCGGTCGGGGCGGTGTTGCCCGCCCCGATCCCGGACGGGTCCGGGCCACAGCGCCGCTCGGGGTTGCGGATCGGTCCGATGCCCAGGTCCTCCAGCGAGGTCGGCGGCAGGATCGGCGAGATGCCGATCTGGCCGTCGAGGCCGCAGAGGTAGAAGTTGAACCAGCTGCCGTAGGAGCCGACGCGCGCGATCCGGTTCAGCTTGAACGGCGTGTACTGCAGGAACCGCTCGATCGCGGGGCGTCCCTGGTCGAGCTGGGTCGCGAGGTCGCCGAGGTTGCGGATGTCGTCGCGCAGCGGCGGGCGGGCGTCCTCCAGGAACGACCCGGTGACCTGGGTCAGCTCGCCGATGGACTGGATCGCGTTGCCGATGGGCTCGCGGTCCTGGGCGAGCCCGGACACCAGCGCCTGCAGCGAGCTGATCAGCTCGTTGAGGCCCTCGTCGTTGCGGTTGACGGTGTCGAGGGTCAGGTTCAGGTTGTCGATGACCTGACCGATGACCTGGTCGCGGTCGGCGATCGAGTTGGTCAGCGACGACGTCGAGGCGAGCAGGCTCTGCACCGTGCCGCCCTCGCCCTGCAGGACCTGGACGATCTCCATCGACAGCTTGTTGATCTGATCCGGGTCGAGGCCCTGGAACAGCGGCTGGAAGCCGTTGAACAGCACGGTCAGGTTGACCGCGGGCCGGGTCCGCTCGATCGGGATCTGGCCGCCCGGGGGGAGGTCCTCCCCGGTCGGGCCCGCGCCCTGGTCCAGCGCCATGTACCGCTGGCCGATGAGGTTCTTGTACTTCAGGGTCGCGCTGACCGTCGCCGGCAGCGGGGTGGCCGAGTCGACGTCGAACGCCACCTCGGCGACCCGCTGGTCGACGATGCGGACGTCCTTGATCGACCCGACGACGACGCCGGCGATGCGGACATCGTCGCCGGCCAGCAGGCCGGTCGCGTCGGTGAACCGGGCGGTATACTCGGTGACCTGGCCACCGCGCGCGTTCGCGATGGTCAGGCCGAGCATCGTGGTGCCCAGTGCGGTGATCAGCGCGAAGACCAGGAACTTGACCAGCGCCGAGATCGGGAGCCTGCTCACGTCAGCGTCACCTCCGTGCCGCGCAGGAGCGGGCCGACCAAGGTGGCGCTCCAGGCCAGGACGGCCTGCGGGGAACCGCCCTGGTGGGCGGCCAGCAGCTCGGCGACGACCTGCTGCTCACCGGTGGAGTTCGCGACGCCCATGTCGACCGAGCCGCTCTGGTGCGCCCCGTCGTAGGACGACGGCTGGATGCCGGCCCGGCCGAGCGTGGTGGTCAGCGAGGGCAGCACGCCCGCGCCGTTCTGCGCGCTCTGGTCCTGGATCAGGCCGAAGCTGTTCGTGCCGTCGTAGGTGCCGAAGGTGTCGGTCCCGAAGTCCTCGGGGTTGCCCATCGGCTGCCCGGCCGGGGCCGGGCCGGGGACGGAGCCGTCGCGGAACGGGCCGTCCGGCGGGTACTGGGTGCCGGCCGGCGACGGGATCGGGTAGCAGCGCGACCCACGGTCGTCGCCGTAGCGGGGCTCGTCCTGGTTGGGCAGGTACTCGCCCTTGCTCGCGACGATCTCGAGGGTGATGTTGATGCCCACCCGGTCGGTGCCCGGCCGGATCGCGTTGTTGATCTTCGGGATCAGCTCGACGAGCTGGCGGGTGAAGCAGGGGAACTCGGGCGAGTAGCGCTCGAGCGTCTCCAGCGTCGGCCGGCTGGCCGCCGACAGCCCGATGAGGTTCTCGCCGTTGGCGTCGAGGAAGGCCCGCAGGTCGTCCGACGCGCCGGTGATGGTGCGGTAGAGGTTCCGCAGCCCCTCGCGCTTCTCGACGATCGTGCGGCTGGTGACCGTCAGGTTGTCGAGCGCGTCGAGCAGGTCCGGCGCCGCCTGGTTCAGGTTGTCGGAGAACGTCGCCAGCTGGCGGATGTCCTCCTGCAGGTCGGGCACGGCCGGGTTGAGGCCCTCGACCAGCGTGTTGAGCTGGGCGAGGGTCTCGCCGAGCTGGTTGCCGCGGCCCTGCAGGGCCTGGGAGAGCGCGCCGAGGGTGGTCGCGAGGTCCTGCGGGCGGACGGTCTGCAGCAGCGGCAGGAGATCGTCGAGCACCCGCTCGACCTCCAGGGCGGCCTGGCTGCGGTCCTCGGGGATGACGTCACCCGCGGCGAGGCGGGCGGTCGAGGGCGCGGCCGGCGGGACGAGCGAGACGAACTTCTCGCCGAACAGCGTCTTCGGCAGCAGCTGCGCGGTGACGTTCTCCGGGATCTCGTCGAGGTACTGCGGGTCCATCGACATGTCGATGCTGGTGGTCGTGCCGTCCGAGACGACCTTGTCGACCTGCCCCACGATCAGACCGTTGATCTTGACGTCGGAGCGCTCCTGCATCTGGGTGCCGACCCGCGCGACGTTGAGCGTGACCGGGACGCCGGAGGAGAACACCCCGGCGTACTGGGCGACGGCGAGGCCGAGCAGGACGACGATGACCGCGACGAAGGCCAGGCCCTGCAGCACGCGCTTGGTGGACCTCATCCGGCCACCCGCACCGAGGTGGAGGTGCCGAACATGACCAGGGTGAGGAAGAAGTCGAGCACCGCGGCGCTGACGATCGACAGCCGCACCGCCCGGCCCACCGCGACGCCGACGCCGGCCGGGCCGCCCTTGGCGGAGTAGCCGTAGTGGCAGTGGATCAGGATGATCACCGTCGCGAACACGATCACTTTGAGATAGGACAGCAGTACGTCACTGACCGGCAGGAACAGGTCGAAGTAGTGGTCGTAGGTGCCACCCGGCAGACCGTTGAGCAGCGTGACGTTGATCCGCGACGCGGCGTAGCTGGCGAGCAGGCCGAGCGTGTAGATCGGGATGATCGCGACGACGCCGGCGACCACCCGGGTGGTGACCAGGTAGGGCACCGACGGCACGGCCATGACCTCGAGGGCGTCGATCTCCTCGGAGATCCGCATCGCACCGAGCTGGGCGGTGAACCCCGCGCCGAGGGTCGCGGTCAGCGCCGAGGCGGCGACCAGCGGGGCGATCGAGCGGGTGTTGAAGTAGGCGGTGATGAAGCCGGTCAGCGCCTCGACGCCCAGTGCGTCCAGGGCCCGGAAGCCCTGCAGGCCGACCAGCGAGCCGACGAACAGCGACAGCGACGCCATGACACCGACGGTGCCGAGGATGACGATCAGCGCGCCGGACCCGAAGGAGACCTCGGCGAGCAGCCGGGCGACCTCCTTCTTGTAGCGGGTCAGCGTCTTCGGGATCCAGAGGATGGACCGGATGTAGAGCGAGAGCTGGTCGCCCAGCTCCTCCAGCTGGTTGAGCGGCGCCTGGGCGGCCCGGCGGGTCCGCGCTCCGAGTCGGGTAACCATCAGAAGCCCTTCGGCGGGACGAGCTCGAGGTACAGGGCGGTGAGCACGAGGTTGATGAGGAAGACGAGGACGAAGGAGATGACGACGGCCTGGTTCACCGCGTCACCGACCCCCTTCGCGCCGGGCGGTGGGTTCAGCCCGCGGAACGCGGCGACGACGCCGGCCACGATGCCGAACAGGAACGCCTTCAGCTCGGACACGACGATGTCGCTGACCTGCGCGATCGCCGAGAAGCTGGAGATGTAGGCGCCGGGCGAGCCGCCCTGGATGATCACGTTGAAGAAGTACCCGCCCGCGACGCCGACGCAGGTCGCGAGGCCGTTCAGGACGACCGCGGTGATGCCCATGGCGAGCACCCGCGGGACGACGAGGCGCTGGATCGGCGAGATGCCGAGCACCTCCATCGCCGCGATCTCCTCGCGGATGGTCCGCGCACCGAGGTCGGCGCACACAGCGGAGCCGCCGGCCCCGGAGATCAGCAGCGCGGTGACGATCGGTGCGGCCTGCTGGACGATCGCGAGGACCGCGCCGGCGCCGGTCTGGGACTGGGCGCCGAACTGGCGGGTCAGCTCACCGAGCAGCAACGCGATCGTCGCGCCGAAGGGGATGGTGAACAGCGCGGTCGGCAGCGCGGAGACCTTGGTGACGAACCAGGTCTGCTCGACCAGCTCGCGCCACTGGAACGGCCGGCGCAGTCCCTGGCGACCGATCTCGGCGAACAGGCCGAAGAACTTGCCGACCGGGGTGAGCGCCCGGGTGACGGGACTGGTCATCGGTCACCGCCGGAGAGCTGGTGCCGGCCACGGGGGTCGGGGGTGTCGTCGGTGATCCGCGGGTGGATGTCGGTCGGGTGCTCGTCGCGGGCCTCGGAGATCGTGCTCCCGTCCTGCGCGGGGCGGGCGAACCGAGAGGTCGCGTCGGTCTCGGCGTGCTGCTCGCGGATCGCGTCCTGCGCCGACCGCGGCAGCTCGTGCAGCATCGCCTCGACCCGCTCCCGGCGACGGTGCACCGCCTTCCGGTCCGG
>NZ_VRMC01000147.1:0-7042 GCF_008369905.1 Pseudonocardia sp. EV170527-09 | reverse complement strand
GCGCACACGGTGTCCTTCGCGTTCGACATGTCGTGGGAGGAGCTGCTCTGGCTGGTCGAGGGCCACGAGGTCCACGTGTGCGACGAGCAGCTGCGTCGTGATGCGGAGCGGCTGGTGGCCTACTGCGCCGAGCACCGGGTGGACGTGGTGAACGTGACTCCGACCTATGCCCATCACCTGTTCGCCGCGGGTTTGTTGGATGGTCCGCACGTGCCGCCGTTGGTGCTGCTGGGTGGTGAGGCGGTGCCGGAGTCGGTGTGGTCGCGGTTGCGTGACACCGAGGGCACCTGGGGCTACAACCTCTACGGCCCGACCGAGTACACGATCAACACCCTCGGCGCGGGCACCAACACCCGCGCGGTCGTCCTCGACCCGTGGCTGCGGCCGGTGCCCGACGGTGTCGCCGGCGAGCTCTACGTCGCCGGGACCGGACTGGCCCGCGGCTACCTGGACCGGCCGGACCTCACCGCCGAACGGTTCGTGGCCGACCCGTGGACCCCGGGGGAGCGGATGTACCGCACGGGTGACCTGGTGCGGCGTCGCGGCGACGGGAACCTGGACTTCCTGGGGCGCAGCGACGACCAGCTCAAGATCCGTGGTTACCGGGTGGAGCCGGGCGAGATCGAGACGGTGCTGGCCGCCGTCGACGGCGTCGGGCAGGTCGCGGTCGTCGCGCACGGCACCGCGACCGGCCCGAAGCGGCTGGCCGCCCACCTCGTCCCCGCCTCCGGGGACACCCCGCTCGACCCCGTCGCCGTGCGCGACACCGCGGCCCGGCTGCTGCCCGACTACCTCGTGCCCACGCTGTGGTCGGTCGTCGCGGCCCTGCCGCTGACGGTCAACGGCAAGCTCGACACCGCCGCGCTGCCCGAACCGGCGCCGCTCGCCACCGCCCGCAGCCGCGCCCCACACACCCCGGTCGAACGGACCCTCTGCCGGATCCTCGCCGAGGTCCTCGGGGTGGACACGGTCGGCGTCGACGACGACTTCTTCGGCCTCGGCGGCGACAGCCTGTCCGCGATCGGGATCGCCGACCGCGCCCGCGCCGCCGGACTGTCCCTGCGGGTCCGCGACGTGCTCGCGCACCCCACCGTGTCCGGCCTCGCCGCGGCACTCGGCGACGTCCCCGACCTCCGCGACCACACCGGGACGAACGACGGACCGGGCTCCGGACCGGACAGCGGGGCACCGGCGGCCGCCGGCACCGTTCGCGCCGACAGCGTTCCCGCGGACACCGTCTCGGCCGACCGGATCGAGCTCACGCCGGTCATGCGCCGGCTCGAGGAGCTCGGCGGGCCGATCACCGGCTACCACCAGGCCACCCTGGTGCGGACCCCGGTCTGGTTCACCGCCGACGACCTCACCGGGCTGGCCGGGCGGCTGCTCGACACCCACCCGACCTTCCGGGCCGCCCTCGTGACCGGCGACGACGGCCGCTGGGAGCACCTCGCCGTCGCCCGTGCCGGGACCCTCGACCCCGCGTCCCACACCCGTCGGATCGACGCGACCGGTCTCGGCGACGACGAGCTGGCAGCAGCGGTGACCGCCGCGACCGTCACCGCCCGCGACGAGCTCGACGCCGCCCCCGGCGGCATGCTGCGCCTGGTGTGGCTCGACCGCGGCCCCAGGACACCCGGACGCCTCGTCGTCGCCGCGCACCACCTGGCCGTCGACGGCGTGTCCTGGCGGCTGCTCGTCGCCGACATCGCCGCCTGGGGCCCCGGAGGGACCGGCACCCCCGCGCCCCCGGAACGCACCACCTTCGCCCGGTGGTCGCGGCGGCTCGCCGAACACGCCGCGTCCCCCGAGGTCCGCTCCGAACGCGACGGGTGGGCCCGCCGCGTCGCCGGGGCGGCACCGCTGCCGCTGCGCCGCCCCCGCGCCGCGCACGACGTCGTCGCGGGGGAGCGCCGGACGAGCGTCACACTCCCGGCCCGGCTCGGCACGTCGCTGCTCGTCGACCTGCCGCGCCGCAGCGGCGCCGGACCGGACGGCGTGCTGCTCGCCGCGCTCGGCGAGGCCCTGCAGGAGCTCCGTCCCGGCGGGCCCGTGCTGGTCGACACCGAGAGCCACGGGCGCCTCGACGACCTGGCCGACCCCGAGGCCCCCGACGGCCGGTGCGACCCCGCACGCACCGTCAGCTGGTTCACCGTCGTCGCCCCGGTCCCGGTCGGCCCCGCCGGCCCCGACCCGGTCGACGCCGTCCGGCGGGTCGCCGGCGCCCAGCGCGAGTTCGGCGACGGCGGTGTGGGCCACGGCCTGCTCCGCTTCGCCGCCGGGAGCGGGCAGGCCCTGCCGCCGTCCGGTGCCGAGGTCGAGCTGAACTACCTCGGCCGGATCGCCGCCGGCCCCCCGCCGCGCGACGACGCCTTCTCCGCCGCACCCGAGACCGCGGCCGTCCAGGTCGGAGCGCCCGGCGACGTCCGGTCCGGGCACGCACTCGTGGTCGACGTGCTCGCCCGCGAGACCCCGGACGGGCCCGAACTGGAGGCCAGCTTCACCCACGCCCGCGGGGTGCTCGACGACGACGTCGTCGACCGGGTCGCGCGCCGCTGGGCCGAGATCCTCGAGAGCTGGGCGCGCACCACCCGGGAGGAGATCTGATGGTCGCCGGGATCCTGCTCGACCTCAGCCCGCTGCGCGAGGACCGGACCTTCCGGAACCTGTTCGTTGGGCGCACGATCCTGCTGTTCGGGGTGGGCGTCGTCGCGGTGACCGTGCCGCTGGAGGTCTACACCCGCACCGGGTCCACACCGACCGTCGGGCTCGTGTCCGCCGTCGAGTCGGTCGCGTTCCTGCTCGGGTTCCTCGGCGGCGGGGTGCTCGCCGACCGCACCGACCGCTGGCGGCTCATCCGCATCACCTGGGCGCTGAGCGGGATCTCGTTCGCGCTGCTCGCCGTCAACGCCGCGGTGTGGGAGTCGACCGCGCTGACCGCGCTGTTCGTCGCCACGAACGGGCTGTCCGGATCGATCTGCATCACCGCGATGCTCGCCGTGATGCCGTCCATCGTGGACCGCTCCAAGCTGCACGCGGTCGGCGCGCTCAACACCGTGTCGCTGCGGCTGGGGTCGGTGCTGGCCCCGGTCCTCGGCGGCCTCGCCTTCGCGGTCGGCTCCGCCGCCTGGAACTACGCTGCCGGCGCGGCGGCAGCCGCGCTCACCTGGGTGCTGCTCGCCGTCACCCCGCGGCCGGGCCACGGCCGGGTCGCGGGGACCGCGGACGCCCCGGAGGAGACCCTCACAGGCGGGACGGCCCCGGACGCCGTGGAGGGGCCGCTGCGCGCGTTGCGCACCGGTGGCCGGTTCGTCCTGGGCGAGCCCGTGGTGCTCGGGGTGATGGCCGCCGGGGTGGTGGGCATGCTCGGCGGCGGCTCGATCGTGCTGGTCCCGGCGCTGGTCGCGGCCCGCTTCGACGGTCTCCCGGTCGCCGTCGGCGCGATCTACGCCGCGCTCGCGCTCGGCGTCGTGGTGGGCTCGCTGGCCAGCGGCTGGGTCCGGCGCCACCCACGGCCCGGGCTGCTGCTGCTCGTGCTGATGGTCGGGTGCTTCGCCCTCTACGCGCTGGCCGGTGCCGCGCCCGCGCTGTGGCTGACGCTCCTCGCGCTCGTCGCGGCCGGCGCGGTCAACGCGGTCGAGGAGGTCCTGCGCTACGCCCTGCTGCAGCTGCGCACCCCCGACGCGCTGCTCGGACGGGTCAACAGCCTGTTCTCCGCCCAGGCGATGGGCGGTGCCGCGGTCGGCGCCATCGTCGCCGGGACGGTCGGGGGGATCGTCGGCGACGCCGACGCCCTGTGGGTCTACAACGCCGTGATGACGGTGGTCGCGCTCCTGGCGGGGGTCCTGCTGCGCCCGCTGCGCCGCGCCACCCGGGAGTCGGTCGAGGAGCGAGTCGCATGATCTTCGTCGGGGACGGGGCACTGCTGTGGCGGGCCGTCCGGTACGCACTGGACCGCGGACACACCGTCGACGCGGTCTGCCACGGCCCGCGCAGCGCCGTACCCGACGGGGTTCCGCCCCAGGTCGTCGTGCACGAGGTCGCCGACGGCGCCGCGCTCGACGCGCTGGCCGGTGACCTCACGGCCCGGTGCTCCGACGGGCTGTTGTGGTCGCTCGACAATCCGTTCCTGCTGCGCGACGGCCTGCTCGGCTCGGGTCTGCGGCTGCTCAACGTGCACGGCGGGCCGCTCCCCGGCTACCGGGGGCTGCCGCTCGCGACGGTGGCGTACGCGATCCTGCACGGCGAGCAGGAGTTCGCGGCGACCCTGCACGAGATCGAGGCCGGGATCGACACCGGGCCGGTGCTGGCCGAGTCCCGGTTCCCGATCGACGACGACGCCGTCTTCGAGGACGTGATGATCGACCTCGTCGACGCCGCGCACGAGGTCTTCACCGAGCACCTCGACGCGGTGGTCGCCGGCTCCGGACCGACGCCGTACCGGCCCGACGGGGTGCCCGGCTACTACGGTCTCGCCGAGGCCCGCGCGATCACCGGCATGCGCGACCACCCGCGGTACGACCGGGCGACCGAGCTCGGGTTCTTCGCCGACGTCTGGCCGGAGGCCGCGCAGGCCTGGGGCGCGGACGGGACGTGACGAACGTGATGAATCCGGGATATGGCGATGCTCGTTCGCAGTCCGATCCTGACTTAGGTTGCCCTAAACACTGAACAGGAGAGGATGGACATGCACGGAACCAGGAGGATCGTCGGCGGCGCGCTGCTCGCGATCCTGGCAGTGCTCGCGCTCACCGCCTGTGGCGGCGCCGCGGAGCAGAGCGGCGACCAGCCTCCCGCCGGTCAGGCCTCCGGGACGTTCCCGGTCACCATCACCCACGCACTGGGCGAGGCCACGATCCCGGCCGCACCCACCCGGATCGTGGCGCTCAGCTACGAGCAGGACCTGCTGAGCCAGATCGGGATCACCACCGTCGGGCACAACGAGAACGCCGTCACCCCCGGCAGGCCCTACCCCTGGGAGGAGGGCAAGGTCGACTTCGCGGGCAGCGAGGTGGTGGTCGAGCCGTCCCAGGAGGTCAACCTCGAGAAGATCGCGGCGCTGCAGCCGGACCTCATCCTGGCGACGAACCTGAGCACGATCGACAAGTTCTACCCGCAGCTCAGCCAGATCGCGCCGACCGTCGTGTACCAGAAGGGTTGGAACAAGGACACCTGGCAGGACAACGCGGCGCTGATCGGGAAGGCCGTCGGCAAGGAGGCCGACGTCGCCCGCGTGGTCCAGGGCGTCGAGAAGAAGATCTCCGACACGGCCGCGGCCATCCCCGGCCTGCAGGGGAAGACCTACGCCACCGCCTACTACTACGAGCGCGGCACGTTCGTCGTCCCCACCGACTCCACGACCACCATGCCCCAGGTCTACGCCGCGCTCGGGCTGCGGATCGACCCGGAGATCGCCGCGAACGTGAAGAACCGGTCGCTGTCGGCCGAACAGATCGGCCTGCTCGACGTCGACTACCTGTCGCTGTCGTTCGCCAACGCCGACCTGCGCTCCCAGCTCTTCGCCGACCCGCTGTTCGCCAACCTCGACGTCGTGAAGCAGCAGCGCTTCTTCGAGTCCGACGAGGCCGGTGGTGTCGCCGAGAACTACCCGACGGTCCTCAACATCCCCTGGACCATCGACCGTCAGCTCGACGTCCTCAAGAAGGTCGGCGCCGCGACGGGCTGACCGGAGCCGGTCCGCAGCCGCGCGGCGTCCGACGCCGCGCGGCTGCGGACCCGGCGTGCTCGCGGCCGGTACGGAGGTCGCCACGGTGGGGAGCACCGGGAGTCCGTGAATCAGCGAGGTGGGCTCGAACGCCGCCCATCCGCAGGCGGTGGGGGCGGTGGATCCAGCCGGCCGAGCAGCTCGGTGAGCCTGCGCATGGTGTCGACGGTCTCACGGCGCTCGGTCGGGCTCAGGCGGTCGAAGGTCTGGCGTTGACGCGCGCTCAGTCGATGCTGTTGTTCCCGGACGATCGAGCGGCCCCGGTCGGTGAGTGTGACCTCGACCCGCCGTTGGTAGTGGGGGCTGCGTCGACGGTCGACGATGCCGTTGCGTTCCAACGTCGTGAGCATCCCGGTGACGGTGGGGGAGGACACGGCGGCGCGGGCGGCGAGCTCGCCGACCGACAGCGCGCCACTGGAGTCGAGCTCCTCGACGAGGTGCAGCTGGGCCAGGGTCAGCGACGGGTCGCAGCTCCGGGCCAGGGCGGCGCGGACCTGCCGCAAGCGGGCGAACAGCTCGCCGGAGGCCGTGCGGAACTCACCGAACCCGGCGGGCTCGGGAGCACTGCCGCTCACGCGAGCGGCGAGAACGCAGCGGGCCAGGCCATGATCGAGTCGGCCTCGATGATGTGCTCCGGACCTCCCGGCGGGGGCCAGCGGTGGGTCGCGACGAGGTCGCGGCGGACCTCGACCCGCTGGTCGAGGCTGTCGAACGGCCAGATGTGCACGATGCGGGCGGGCCCGTCGAGTGCGTACATCACCACCGTGATCGGGTCCACGAGGTGGCGGCCGGGCAGTCGCTGGCGCCAGCCGTCGATGGTGGCGGGCAGGCCACCGGGGACGAGGTGGTAGTCGCGGATCTCGTAGATCCGCCCGAACCGGCCGGGTCGGACGCGGGGCACGAACGGGAACGGGGCGAAGCCGGCCATCGAGAGGTCGGTGAGGTGGTCGCCGGCGCCGAAGGGGTGGCGGGACGCGGCGGCGCGTGCGCGCTCGGCGGCCAGCTCGGCGTCGTCGTCGAAGGACCGGAGGACATAGGCCCGGCCGACCGGTCCGTGTTCGGCGTACCAGCAGCCGAGGAACTCGCCGTGGGCGTCGGGTGCGGTGACCCACGGCTCGACCCCGGCGAGCGCGGCGTCGGCGTCGGTCAGCCTGAAGTGCAGCGTCGTGTACTCGTAGCGGACCGCGCGGGACGCGGGATCGAGGTCCTCGCCCGTGATCGGAGCCGGCTCGGTCATGGGGTGGTCCCTAAGGTCGTGGGTGTTCGGGGTTGGTGCCCCGGATGCCCGGGACGACGGGGTGTGGCTGATGAGGTGTTGTC
>NZ_VRMC01000146.1:0-7229 GCF_008369905.1 Pseudonocardia sp. EV170527-09 | reverse complement strand
CGACGACGAGTTGAGCGAGCCGCAGCCGGGCGCGCGGGGTCAGGGCGGCGTTAGCGTGGGACACGAAGGCCTCCGGTGGGTGAAGCGGTTCCTAGACAGCTCCACTTCACAACCGGAGGCCTTCGTCTGTCAGCCAGACTCACCGCCCCCGGACGGGACAACCTCCCTGGACATCACATCTACGCGGCCACCAAGCACGGGGTCGGCGCGTTCTCCGAGGCGCTGCGCCAGGAGTACGCCGAACGCCACGTGCGGGTGGGCCTCGTGGAGCCCGGCCTCGTCACCTCGGAGATGACGACCTCGGGTGCGCAGTACGCCCCGGACGTGACCTCGACGGGCGAGCGCGGGGTGCTGCAGCCGGCCGACATCGCCGACGCCGTCGTCTACATCGTGACCCGCCCGCGGCACGTGGCGGTCAACGAGGTGCTCGTGCGGCCGGTGGAACAGGTGCGGTGACCTCGGCGCGGAGCCCGGAAACGCAGAATCCCCGGGGCCGGAGATCCGGCCCCGGGGATCCGGGAGATGGTGCGCGATACTGGGATTGAACCAGTGACCCCTACCGTGTCAAGGTAGTGCTCTCCCGCTGAGCTAATCGCGCGAGGCGGCGGCGGGAATCGAACCCGCGTACAGGGCTTTGCAGGCCCTTGCCTAAGCCACTCGGCCACGCCGCCGGAAACCGGCCTGCTGTCGCGGCCCGGCAGAGCGGACGACGGGATTCGAACCCGCGACCCTCACCTTGGCAAGGTGATGCGCTACCAGCTGCGCTACGTCCGCATGTCGCACCGTTCCCGAAGCGTTTCCGCGAGTTCCCGGTGCGTTGGGAGAACAGTAGCGCACGGTCCGTGGCCGCTGTCGAGGGGGTACCCGATGATCGTCTGCCCAGGTCGGCGGTGCCACGACGGCCGGGGGCGTCCGGGGGAGCGCGCTGCCGGCCTCTCGCGGGCCGGGCCGGAGATTCGGTCGTCCCGGAAAAGCAAGATCCCCGAGGCCGAAATGCGGCCCCGGGGATCCGGGAAATGGTGCGCGATACTGGGATTGAACCAGTGACCCCTACCGTGTCAAGGTAGTGCTCTCCCGCTGAGCTAATCGCGCGTGGGAAGAGAAGTCTCCGAGCGGACGACGGGATTCGAACCCGCGACCCTCACCTTGGCAAGGTGATGCGCTACCAGCTGCGCTACGTCCGCACCGTGCACCGCGTCCCGGGCCGTGAGGCTCGTCCGCGGCGCGGTGAGAGAACATTAGCACCCGCCCCGAGGGGGGTCCGACCGCCCCCTCTCTCCACCACCGGATGTCCTCTCACGTGCGGAGACGTGCTCCGCCCGGTGGTGGGGTGCCTCGGGTCAGTCCCGGGCGGTGGTGTCCAGCAGGTCCGCGAGAGCGGCGTCGAAGTCGAGCCACGAGTACTCGGCGGCGGCGGGCACGGCGTCGTAGGTCGCCTGCAGGAACTCCGACAGCGTCGCCGCGGAGGTGGTGAACAGGGCGTGGCCCGAGGGGGAGGTGAGCTCGAGCTCGATCCGGGACGGGTCGTCGCTCATCGGCTGCACCCGGACGTCGCCGGTGCCGGCGGAGTCGACCAGGCCGTCGCCGAGCAGGTCGCGGGCGAAGACCCAGTCGACCGTGGTGTCGTGGCCGGTCTTGAACGAGGCCTGGACGGCGTAGGGGTCGCGGCTCGTGTAGGACAGTTCGACCTTCACGGGCACGACGGGCGCGTCCGGAGCGATGAGCTCGAACATGGCCGTCGCCCGGATCGTCTTGGACTCGTCGCGCATCGGTGATCCTCTTTCGTGGGGGCGTTGCGTGGGGCGTCAGTGTGGGAACGAGAGAGAAGGCCTCGGGGTGACGGGTTCGATGCGCATGAACGTGGGTCACCGTGGGATGACCCCCGATCGAGTCACAACGGTGTAACTCACTGCGTGCGACGACAGGGCTGAACGGGGCTCGGCGCCGTCCTGGCGTGTGAGCCGCGCAGCACAGAACGACTACTCTCGTCGGAGTCCGAACCGGAACGGGTGCGGACATCGAACACAGCAATCGTGAGGACAACGCTGGTGGCAGGCATCGCCGATCCGCCGGACCGCCCCGAGCACGGGTGGGCCGCCGGGCCTGCTGCGCGCCGTGATCCGTCACGTCGTGACGACGCCGGGGACGCGCGCCTCGTGCAACGGATCGTGTCCGGGGACTCGACCGCACTGAGCGAGCTGTACGACCGGTTCGGGCGTCAGGCCTACTCCCTCGCACGCCGCATCTGCGCCGACGAGGGTCTCGCCGAGGACGTCGTCCAGGAGGTCTTCCTGGCCTTCTGGCGCGACCCGTCGCGCTTCGACCCGGCCAAGGGCCGGTTCGGCACCTGGCTGTTGACACTGGTGCACCACAAGTCCGTCGACGCCGTCCGCCGGGAGAGCGCCATCCGGCGTCGCACCGTCCCGGCGTCGGAGGACGGCTCGGAGTGGAACGCCCCGCCCGGGCCGGGCGCCGACGAGGGCGCCATCGGCGCGCTGGTCGCGGGCCACGTGCGTGACGCGCTCGATCAGCTGCCCGCCGACCAGCGGAAGGTCCTGGCACTGGCGTACTACGGCGGCTACACGCAACGCGAGGTGGCCGCGATGACAGGGGTGCCGCTGGGCACCGTGAAGTCCCGCATGTTCACCGGGGTGGCCAAGCTGCGGAATCTGCTGGCCCCCGTGGTCGGGGACACCGGGGCGGACCTGGCGGGAGGGCTGTCGTGAACGACAACGAGGGGAGGCCCTGTCCGATGAACGAGCAGACGGTCGGCTGGGCGCTCCACGCCCTCGAGCCCGACGAGGAGATCGAGGTGCTGCAGCACCTCGAGGGTTGCGACGAGTGCCGTCGGCTCGCCGCCGACGTGGCCGAGACGACCACCGTCCTCGGCGGCGCGGTGCAGCAGGTGGAACCGCCCGCGTCGCTGCGCGACGCCATCCTGGAGCAGGCCCGGAACACCCCGCAGGTCGGACGGGCGGGCGACCGCCCGGTCCCGCGCCACGCGCTGCGCGACGACGCCGCGCCCGCCGGCGCCTCGCCCGAGGCCGGGTCGCGCACCCGCCCGTCGAGGTCCGGGCGGCCCACCGTCGCCGCGACACGCCCGCCGGCGGGGCCCGGACGCGGCCGCGCCCGGAACGGGTGGCTGCGCCGCCCCGGTCGGGTACTGGTCGCGGCGGCCGTCGCACTCGCGGTGATCGTCGGCGGAGGAGTCGTCGTCGGACAGATGCAGTCGATGCAGGCCGAGCGCGACGCGAGCCTCGCGCAGGCCCAGGAGATGCGCGACGTGCTCTCCGCCATCGCGCAGCCCGGGACCCCGCACGCCTTCCTGTCCCCCGAGCCGGGGGGACCGATGGTCGCGGCGGTCGTGATGAAGGACGGACAGCGGGAGGTCATGCCGATGGGGCTCGACCCGAACGAGCCCGCTGACCAGACCTATGTCCTGTGGGGGCTGAACGGGGACGGAACTCCGCGGGCGATCGGCACGTTCGACGTGCGAGCCGGGCAGTCGGGGCCGGTGTCCGTAGAATCCCCCGACAGCGGGAGCTACGGGACATACGCCGTCTCGCTCGAGCGCGGAAGGGAGGCCCCTCCCGCGCCGACCAAGGTAGTCGCGGCCGGGCAGGTGGAGACCTGAGTACGACGGAGAAGGACGGCGTCGGTGTGTCGGCGTCCGGGAACACGACCTCCGGGCGCCGGTACACCGGCGTCCGCAGGAAGTACCGGCGGGCGAAGGTCCGCTACCGCGCGTTCCGGGCGGGGGTGGCCCGCAGGCCGGTGCTGGACCTGACCTACCGCATCACCATGGGGGTCCTCGGCACCGCGATCGTCATCATCGGGATCATCGCGCTGCCCGCGCCGGGGCCCGGCTGGGCGATCATCTTCCTCGGCCTGGGCGTGCTCGCCGCCGAGTTCAGCTGGGCCCAGCGGCTCCTGCACTGGGTCCGCGTCCGCTACGACGGCTGGGTCGCCTGGATGGGCCGCCAGAACCGTGTCGTGCAGCTGCTGGTGATGACCGTGATCCTCGGCACGGTCGCGGTCTGCGCGTGGCTGTTCGGGATCTTCGCGACGGTCGGTGGCTGGGTGGGGATCCACTGGGAGTGGCTGCACTCGCCGCTGCTGCCGTTGATCCAGCCGCCGCCCCCGCCGGTGCCCGTACCCGGATCGGAGCTGGTCACGGGCTCGCGGTGATCCACCGGTGACCCCCGTGAACGGCGGGGGGACGGGCTGTGTAGAGTTGGTTTCACCGCTGAGGGCGATTAGCTCAGGGGGAGAGCGCTTCGTTCACACCGAAGAGGTCACTGGTTCGATCCCAGTATCGCCCACAGTCAAAACCCCTGGTCAGTTCCTTGTAGTGAGAGAACCGGCCAGGGGTTTCGTGTATTCGATGGAACCTGCTTGTCCAATACGCCACGGACAGGGGCAAGCCTGGGCAGGTGGTCGGGCCGCGGCCGACGCCCAAGTACGGGGCATCGCGCCGTAGGTGGTCCGGTCGAGCGGGTGGGTGGCCCCCTGACTATGACGTGATCGAGCTGTGCCAGGTCGACGAGATGGCGCGAGCCACAGCCGTGGGAAGCAGAGCGGCGGCCTGCCTGTCCAACTGCCTGACAACGGCCCCTCACACGGGCGGTGCCCGGCGGACGTCCACGGACGACACGAGCCCGCTGACCTGGGGGCTGTCGCTCGTCACGTCAGTGCCCCGGTTGCTGCACACCGAAGTGCTCGGCGCGGCTGAGGGGTGAGCTGCGAGGACTCCATCCGGTCGGATAGTCACGCCATGTCGATAGACGCGTTCCCACCGCGACAGGTCCTCAGAGGTGACGATGTCGGCGGGTACCTCCAACGTCGTGAACGCGGTGGGGTCGAAGAGATCGAGGCTGCTGCGGCCGTCGCGGAGCCGGATGTGGGCGGCGCGGGTGCCGGCCTCGCCGGACGGGATCGCTGGGTCCTCGACGCCGCCGGTCCCGTAGTGGAACCCGAGCACCAGGGTGGTGGCGTCGATTTGTTCCGGGGACGGCGGAGCGCCAGGTGTCTTGCGGGAGCGGAGGAGCGCCTGGCTGACTGTTCGTCGCGCGACGGGGAGCCGTTCGGTCTCGTAGGAGGCGAGCCACGTCTCGTCCCCTCGGCAGGCGAAGGCGAGTCGCCATGCGAGTGCGTGCGCGTCCTGGACGCCGGTGTTCCCGCCGAATCCGCCGTAGGGCGGCATGACGTGGGCGGCGTCGCCGACGAGGAAAGCTCGACCGGCGCGAAGCCGCGTTGCGACGTAAGCGCCGGTTCGCCAGGTGGCGATGTCGTCGATGACCGGCTGCAGATCAGGAATGCCGGTTGCGATGCGGATCGTGTCGCGGACGTGCTGGTCGAGGTCGTCCGGGTCGGAGTCGGACACATGGGTGCCGAGTTGCCAGCTCCGGCCGGTGGCGTTGCCGCGGGCGAAGAGAAACGCGCCGGCCGATCGGGCGAACAGGGCCTCTGTGTGTCGGCCTCGGAGAGCTGGTTCGAGGTGTGCGTGAAAGAGCGCGCTCACGGCGGCGCCCGGGAGCGACTCGCCGTTCCAGTCGATGTTCAGGGCGGTCCGGGACGGGCTGTGTGCACCGTCGGCGGCGATGAGGTAGCGGGCTCGTACGGTGTGGCCCTCGATCACGGCGTTGATGCCGTCGGCGTCCTGGCTCTGGATGTGCGCGGTGTGAGCGAACCGGACGTCGGCGCCGAGTTCGTGGGCTCGGTCGCGGACGAGAGGTTCGATCCGCTGCTGGTCGCATGACCATGCCGGAGACGGGCTCAGATCGGCGGTGTCGTCCTCAGCCGGTGCGGGGACCCAGATCTCGTGCTCCGCGGCGAGGGTGTCGGCGACGGTGAAACCGCCATTGGGCTCGCCGGCGGCCAGGACCTGGCCCTCGATACCGAGTACACGGAAGATCTCCATCGTTCGCGCATTGACCAGCCGCGCCTTCGGATGACGGGAGGTACCGGGGCGTCGCTCGACGAGGAGCACCCGTACGCCGTGGAGACCGAGGAGGGCTGCTGAGGCGAGTCCGGTCAGGCCGCCGCCGACTACCAGTACGTCGGTGGACTGCGGCAAGGCACGGGGATTGGGTGCGGATGTCATCTAGTTCGCCATGGGTTGCGCCGTCGTTCCCGTGGCTCTGTCGTCAGGTCCTCCGCCATCGAGGTGGTCAGCTCCGTGAGACGGCGAGCGAAGTCGGTGATCTCGTCCTCGGTCCAGCCCTGCAGGTGGCGGGCGAAAGTCGATGCAAGCTCCGAGCGGAACCTGTCGACCGTCGACTCGCCCTCCGACGTCAGCGCGATGCGGTAAGAGCGGCCGTCCCTCTCGTCGCCGACTCGCTCGATCAGGCCCGCCGTCGCCAGCTCGCTCGCGGCCCGGCTGACCGACTGTGCCTGTACGTCCAACTCCTCGGTGACCTCGGACGGGCGGACTGGCCGTTGCGCGGCCAGGTTGAGCAGTCCCAGGTGGACCGGGCCCCAGGTGGATCGGGCTGCGGCCCTGCGCTGTACCTGCGCGGCGCGGTCCAGGGATCGGATGATGCTCCAGACCGATCTAGTTACTTCCACGAAGGAACTATAATCTGAGGTCGTCCGGCGAGCCAGGCTCCACGAGCAGAGCGAGTGGGGCGGCGGGAAACATGGGCTACGGGGCCGAAACAGCCCTGTACTCGCCGACGGCAATCATCGTGCATCGCCGGAAGTGGTCGGTGGTGTCGGTGGTCCCTGGACGCAACCCAGCCGCGAGCGTCTGCGTCGACCACTGTCCGCCTGACCTGTCAGCGGTGTTGCAACGACCTCTCGAATCCGCCTTCCCGGGCGGGGGTCGCTGTCGTTCTACTCGCCGCCCATCGCTTTCCGGGTGCCGGTCGTCTGCTGCTGCGCGTGGTCCTCGACCTGCTCCACGGCCTCGGCCAGCTCCTCGCGAAGGCGGTCGACCTTCGCCTGGAGGCCCGCCGCCCGCGCCTGTCGCCGCCTGCGAATGATCAACTCGCTGATCGACAACACGGCAACGACGCCGACCACTGCCGCGGCGACGATCCACCACTCGGAGACCATCACGTGCTCGCCTTCCCGGTCCCACGGCACGCCGGGCACCGCTGGGCCGGCCTGTGCAACGAACGGTGGTTCCGGCCCGACACGCCGGACCTCAGCGTCCGGCGGGATGGGCACTGTGAGTGATGACATCAGACCCTATGGGCTCTGCTGAGAACGAGACGGGTTCGGGTCGG
>NZ_VRMC01000145.1:0-7516 GCF_008369905.1 Pseudonocardia sp. EV170527-09 | reverse complement strand
CCGACCCGAACCCGTCTCGTTCTCAGCAGAGCCCATAGGGTCTGATGTCATCACTCACAGTGCCCATCCCGCCGGACGCTGAGGTCCGGCGTGTCGGGCCGGAACCACCGTTCGTTGCACAGGCCCGCCGACGCGGTCACCGCGCTGCGGGCCGCGGGGGCGACGACGTTCGTCGAGGTCGGCCCGGACGCCGCGCTCGCCGCGGTCGCCGACGACGTCACCGTCGTGCCGGTGCAGCGCCGCGACCGCGACGAGGAGCACACCCTCGCGGTCGCGCTGGCCCGGCTGCACACCGCTGGCACCGACGTCGACTGGAGCGGCTGGCCGCTGGGCGAGGGCCCCGGCGCCGACCTGCCGACCTACCCGTTCCGCCGGACGCGGTACTGGCCGGCGACGATCGCCGCCGGCGCGGCACCCGGTGCCGCGGACCCGGCCGAGACCGAGCTGTGGTCGGCCGTCGAACGGTCCGACCGGGACCGGGTGGCCGAGGAGCTGGGCCTCGACGGCGACACCGTCGACGCCGTCCTGCCCGCGCTGGGCTCGTGGCGACGCCGCCGCCGGACCCGTGACGCCGCCGCCGCGACCCGCTACCGGGTCGAGTGGCCGGTCGTGGACGTCCCGACGGCACCCACCGGGCCGGAGACGGTGCCCGCGGATGCCGACCCCGACACCCTCGCCGCCGCACGACGGGTCCTCCTCGACCTCGGCGCGGTGGACGCCCCGGACCCGGCCGCGCTGCTCGCGGCTCTGGACGACGCCGGCTCCCGGGCCGCGCTCTGGGTGCTCACCCGCGGCGCCGTCGCCCTGGACGGTGAGCAGGGCGACACCGACCAGGCCGACCGCTGGGCCCGGACGGCGGTCGCCGCCCGGGAGCACCCGGAACGCACCGTGGTGCGGGTCGACCTCCCCACCGGGACCGCCGGGACCGCCGACCCCGCCACCGCGGTGGACCTGCCGCGCACGGCGGGCCCCGGCGAGCTCGCGATCCGCGACGGCCGGGTGCACGCCCGGCGCCTGGTCCGCGTCCCGGGCGGTGCGCCCGGCGGGTCCACCGGGTGGGTCACCGGCGCGACCGTCCTCGCCGACGGGACCGACCCCCGGGTGCTGACGGCGCTGGCCGCCGCCGGTGCGCGGGCACTGCTGCTCACCGACGCGCCCGGCACCGGGTTCGACCCCGCCGGGACCGAGGTGACCGTCCTCGGCCACGGCGACGGGGTGCCCGCGGAGGTCACCGCCGTCGTGCACGGCGGGGGACCGGACGCCCGCTGGACCCCCGCCGAGCTCGACGCGCTCGTCGCGGACCACGAGCTGACCGCGTTCGTGATGCTGGGCTCGGTCGCCGGCACCTGGCACGTCCGCGGCCGGGCCGACGAGGCCGCCGCCGGGGCCCGCGCCGCCGGGCTGGCCCGCGCCCGCCGGGCGCGCGACCTGCCCGCCACCGCCGTCGCGTTCGGGCCGTGGACGGGCTCGTCGACGGCCGACGTGGCCGCGCACCTGCGGCTGCACGGGCTGCCCGAGCTGGAGCCGGACACCGCGCTCGCCGCGCTGGCGGCCGCCGTCGCCGGCGGCGGACCGGAGGAGGTCGTCGCCGACGTGGCCTGGGAGCGGCTCGCGCCGACCCTGGCCCAGGGCGGACCGGACGGGCTGCTGGCCCTGCTGCCCGAGGCCGCCCTCGCCGACCGGCCCGGCACCGGCGACGACGGTGCGCTGCGCGCGCGCCTCGCCGACCTCCCCGAGGGCGCCCGGGCCGCGGAGCTGACCGAGATGGTGTGCGCCGTCGCCGCCCGCGTGCTGGGTCACGACGACCCGGCCGCGGTCGACCGCGACGTCCCGTTCCGGGACCTGGGCGTCGACTCGCTCACCGCCGTCGACCTGCGGGACCGGCTCGGCGCGGCGACCGGGCTGGCACTGCCCGCATCGCTCGTGTTCGACCACCCGACCCCGGCCGAGCTGGCGCGGCACCTCCTCGCCGAGCTCGGCGGTGCGACCGTCGCCGCCGCGGCAGCGCCCGCACCGGCCGCCGCGGCCGCGGGGGAGCCGATCGCGATCGTCGGCATGGCCTGCCGGTACCCGGGCGGGGTCACCTCGCCGGAGGACCTGTGGGAGCTCGTGCGCGACGGGGTCGACGCGACCGGGGACATGCCCACCGACCGCGGCTGGGACCTGGACGGTCTCGCCAGCGTCACCCGCCGCGGCGGGTTCCTGCACGACGTCGCCGGGTTCGACGCGGACTTCTTCTCCGTCTCCCCGCGCGAGGCCGTGGTGATGGACCCGCAGCAGCGGATCGTGCTCGAGACCTGCTGGGAGGCCCTGGAACGAGCCGGCATCGACCCGTCGGTGCTGCGCGGCTCCGACACCGGCGTGTTCATCGGCGGTGGCAGCGGCGAGTACCGCGTCTCCGCCGACACCTACGGCCAGGAGTGGCAGACCGCGCAGTCGGCGAGCCTGCTGTCCGGACGGGTCGCCTACACCCTGGGCCTGCAGGGCCCGACGGTGTCGGTGGACACCGCCTGCTCGTCGTCGCTGGTCTCGCTGCACCTCGCGGCACAGGCCCTGCGGACCGGCGAGTGCACCGCGGCACTGGCCGGTGGTGTCACCGTGATGTCGACCCCGGTCGGGTTCGTCGAGTTCAGCACCCAGGGCGCGTTGTCCCCGGACGGGCGCTGCAAGCCCTTCGCCGAGGACGCCGACGGCACCGCCTGGGCCGAGGGCGCCGGTGTTCTGGTGCTCGAACGGCTGTCGGACGCACGCCGGCTCGGGCACCGTGTGCTCGGCCTCGTCCGCGGCTCGGCGATCAACTCCGACGGCGCCTCGAACGGGCTCACCGCCCCCAGCGGACCCGCCCAGCAGCGCGTGATCACCCGCGCGCTGGCCGCGGCCGGGCTCGCCGCGCACGAGGTCGACGTCGTGGAGACCCACGGCACCGGCACCCGGCTCGGCGACCCGATCGAGGCCCAGGCGCTGCTGGCCACCTACGGCCGCGAGCGCGAGCACCCCCTGCTGCTCGGCGCGGTGAAGTCCCACCTGGGCCACACCCAGGCGGCCTCCGGCGTCGCCGGGGTGATCGCGACGGTCATGGCGATGCAGCACGGCACCGTGCCCGGCTCGCTGCACGCGGACACCCCGACCTCGCGGGTGGACTGGTCCTCCGGCGCGGTCCGGCTGGTGCCCGCTCCGCAGGCATGGCCGGAGACCGGCCGCCCGCGCCGGGCCGCGGTCTCCTCGTTCGGCGCCAGCGGCACCAACGCCCACGTCGTGCTGGAACAGGCCGCGCCACAGCCCCCCGCACCCGCCCCGGAGGCGCCGGTGGCCCGCACCCTGCTCCCGGTCCCGGTCTCGGCCCGCACCCCGGCGGCGCTGCGGGCCCGTGCGTCCGCGCTGCGCGCCGTCGCCGCCCGCGACGGCGCCGTCCCGGCCGACATCGCGTTCTCCGCCGCGACCGGGCGGGCCGCGTTCGAGCACCGCGCGGTGGTGCTCGCCGCCGACCGCGGGGCACTCCTCGATGGCCTCGACGCGCTGGCCACCGGGTCCCCGGCCCGGCACGTCGTGTCCGGCGAGGTCACCCGCACCGGCCGGCTCGCGATGGTCTTCCCCGGCCAGGGCGCGCTGCGCCTCGGCGTCGGACGCGAGCTGCACGCCCGGTTCGACGTCTTCGCCGACGCGTTCGACGCGGTCCTCGACCGGATGCCCGACGGCGTCCGCGACGCCCTCTGGGGCGACGACCCGGACGCGCTCGCCGAGACCGGCGTCGCCCAGCCCGCGCTGTTCGCGGTCGGGGTGGCGCTGTACCGGCTGGTCGAGTCCTGGGGGGTCACCCCGGACCTGCTGGCCGGGCACTCGGTCGGCGAGCTCGCCGCCGCCCACGTGGCCGGCGTGCTCGACCTCGACGACGCCTGCACCCTGGTCTCGGCCCGGGCGCGGCTCATGCAGGCACTGCCCCGCGGCGGCACGATGGTCGCGGTCCGCGCCGGCGAGGACGAGGTGCGCGCGCACCTCACCGGTGACCCGGCGGACACCGTCGCGGTCGCCGCGGTCAACGGTCCGGAGTCGGTCGTGCTGGCCGGCCCCCGGGAGGCGGTCCTCGCCGTCGCCGGCCGCTGGCGGCACCGCGAGCTGGTCGTGTCCCACGCGTTCCACTCGGCGCTGATGGACCCGGTGCTCGAGGAGTTCGGCGCCGTCGCCGCGTCGCTGACCTGGAACCGGCCCCGTATCCCGGTCGTCACCGCCGACGGCACCGGCACCGGGCCGGTGCACACCCCCGCCCACTGGGTGGCCCACGTCCGCGACACCGTCCGGTTCGCCGACGCCGCCGCGACCCTCGCCGCGCGTGGTGCCCGCACCGTGCTCGAGCTCGGGCCGGACGGGTCGCTGTCGTCGCTGATCGGCGAGCTCGGCACCGGCGCGGCCAGCGACCCGGTCGCGGTCCCGGCGCTGCGCCGCGACCACGACGAGGAGGAGTCCCTGCTCGGCGCGCTCGCCCGGCTGCACGTGCGCGGCGCCGCCGTGGACTGGGCCGGCGTCTTCGCCGGGGTCCCGGCCCGGCGCGTCGACCTGCCCACCTACCCGTTCCAGCGCGAGCGCTACTGGAGCACCACCGCGGCGACCCCCGCAGCGGCCGCCCGGCCCGGCCCGGACGACGGCGCCGGGGACGAGCTGTGGGACCTGCTCTCCGGCGACCACGCCACGGACGAGCTCGACGTCGACGCCGACGCCCTCGCCCAGGTCCTGCCCGGCCTGCTGGGCTGGCGGGAACGCCGCCGGGAGGCCGACGCGCTCGACGCGGTCCGGCACCGGATCGGCTGGCGGCCGGTGACCGGCCGCGACCCGGTTCCCGGCGAGCCCTGGCTCGTCGTCGGGGATCCCGCGGGCCCGGACGCCGGGCTGGTCGCGGACCTGGCCGCGGCCACCGGGATCGAGCCGGTGTGGACCTCGGTCGCCGCGGACGCGGACCGCACCGAGGTCGCCGGTCTGGTCGCCGCGACCGGAGCCGCGACCCTGCACGGTGTCCTCGCCCTGCCCGGCCCGGCCGACCCGCACGGCGGGCCGGCCGCGGCCGCCCGGGTGACGACGCTGCTGCAGGGGCTCGGCGACGCCGGGGTCACCGCACCGCTGTGGGTGCTGACCCGCGGCGCGGTCTCGGTCGCCGCCGACGACCCGGTCGGGGACGACCTCGGTGCCGCCGCCGTCTGGGGCCTGGGCCGGGTCGCGGCCATGGAGTACCCGGACCGGTGGGGCGGCCTGGTCGACCTCGGGCCCGCCACCGATGCCCGGACCGTGCGCGGCCTCGCCGCCGCGCTCACCGGCCGGGACGGCGAGGACCAGCTCGCGGTCCGCCCGCACGGCCTGTACGGGCGGCGGCTGCTGCCCGCACCCGCGCCGCGTCCCGCCACGACGTGGGAGCCACGGGGGACCGTGCTGGTCACCGGAGGCACCGGTGCACTGGGTGGGCACGTGGCCCGCGACCTGGCCCGGGCCGGCGCCCGCCGGCTGGTGCTGCTGAGCCGCCGCGGCCCGGACGCCCCGGGCGCCGCGGAGCTGACCGCGGAGCTGGCCGGGCTCGGCGCACACGCCGAGGTCGTCGCCGGCGACGCGGCGGACCGCGACCGGCTGGCCGCGGTGCTCGCCGCGATCCCGGACGAGCACCCGCTCACCGGGGTCGTCCACGCCTCCGGTGTGCTCGACGACGGCGTCCTCGACCGGCTCACCCCCGACCGGTTCACCGAGGTGTTCCACGCCAAGGTCGCCCCGGCGCTGCTGCTCGACGAGCTCGCCGGCGACCTGGACGCGTTCGTGCTGTTCTCCTCGGCGTCCTCGGCGGTCGGGAACCCCGGCCAGGCCAACTACGCCGCGGCCAACGCGGTGCTCGACGCGCTCGCCGCCCGCAGGCGGGCCCGCGGCGCCGCGGGCACCTCGATCGCCTGGGGTGCCTGGGCGGGCGGGGGCATGGCGCAGGGAGCCGACGCGTCCGAGCACGCCCGCCGGGCCGGGCTCGGCGCGCTCGACCCCGGCCGGGCCTGCACCGTGCTGCGCCAGCTCGTCGCCGAGAGCGCCGACAACGCCGTCGTCGTCGCGGTGGAGGGCCCGGCGGCGCCCGGCCCCCGGGCCACGGCGCTGCTGCGGGACATGCCCGGTGCCGACACGGCCGCCGGGCGCGGCACGGCTCCGGGAACCCCGCCGGTGGACGCGCTGCGGGAGCGGGTGCTGGCGCTGCCCGCGGCGGCCCGGCTCGACGCGGTGCTCCAGACGGTCCGCGAGATCGCGGCCGGCGTGCTCGGCCGCGACGACGCGAGCGGGGTCGGCGCCGACCGACCCTTCCGGGACCTCGGCTTCGACTCACTGGCCACCGTCGAGATGCGCAACCGGCTCTCGGCGGCGACCGGCCTGACGCTGCCCGCGACGCTGGTGTTCGACCACCCGACACCGCAGGCACTCGCCGAGCACGTGCTCGCCGGACTGACCGGCGACCCGTCCGGCACCGCGGTGCCGGACACCGGCGGCACGGCCGAGACGGCGGTGCGGGCCGCCCTCACCGGGCTCCCGCTGGAGCGGTTGCGCGACGCCGGGCTGCTCGACGCCCTGCTCGCGCTGGCCGCCGACGGCACGCCCGGTCACGTCGACCCCCGGGGCGACGGCGACGGCAACGGCCACCCCCGGGGCCCACGGCAACGGCCACGGCAACGGCCATGGCAACAGCGATGGCAACGGCCACACCCCGACCGGGGCCGACGGCTCCGGAACCGACCCCGAGATCGACTCGATGTCCGTGGACGACCTGGTACGGGCCGCACTCGACGACCTGTCCGACCCGTCGCAGAACTGATGGAGCTGACCTGATGAGCACCCCCTCGGAGAAGGTCGTCGTCGCCCTGCGGGCATCGATCAAGGAGACCGAGCGGCTCCGCCGGCAGAACCGGGACCTGCGGGCGGCGTCGAACGAGCCCGTCGCGATCGTCGCCATGGGCTGCCGCTTCCCGGGCGGTGTCACCGACCCGGACGAGCTCTGGCAGCTCGTCGACTCCGGCCGCGACGCCGTGGGCGGGTTCCCCACCGACCGCAACTGGGACCTCGACGCCCTGCACGCCGGGACCGTCGACGACCGCGGCACCGAGGTCAGCCTGCAGGGCGGGTTCCTCGACGGGGTCGCCGACTTCGACCCCGGCTTCTTCGGGATCTCCCCGCGCGAGGCAGTCACCATGGACCCGCAGCAGCGGCTGCTGCTGGAGCTGGCCTGGGAGACCTTCGAACGCGCCGGGCTGGACCCGTCCACGCTGCGCGGCAGCCGCACCGGCGTCTACGTGGGCACCAACGGCCAGGACTACGCGCACCTGCTCATCCGCTCGATGGACGACGCCACCGGCGACATCGGTACCGGGATCGCCGCCGGCGCCGTCTCCGGGCGGCTGTCCTACGAGCTCGGCCTCGAGGGCCCCACGGTCACGGTGGACACCGCCTGCTCGTCGTCGCTGGTGTCGATGCACCTGGCGGCGCAGGCGCTGCGGGCGGGTGAGTGCGGTCT
>NZ_VRMC01000144.1:0-7881 GCF_008369905.1 Pseudonocardia sp. EV170527-09 | reverse complement strand
TCTCGTTCTCAGCAGAGCCCATAGGGTCTGATGTCATCACTCACAGTGCCCATCCCGCCGGACGCTGAGGTCCGGCGTGTCGGGCCGGAACCACCGTTCGTTGCACAGGCCCGTCGTAGCAGACGACGTCGGGGTGCTCGTACTGCAGCGCGTCGGCGATCTGCTCGTAGGCGGAGCGGGCCTCGGCGGAGAACAGCCGCATCGCCGCGACGCCGCCGTCGGGCCACTGCTCGCCCTTCGCCGGGTCGGGCAGGTCGGTGCGGATCCGCAGCGGGGTCGCCCCGGTCGCGGCGACGGCCTCGGCGAACCGCTCGGGGACCGGGTAGGTGACGCGGTGGCCACGTGCGACCAGCTCGGCCATCACCGGCAGGTTCGGGTGGACGTGGCCGTGCGCGGCGGTGGTCGACATGAGGACGTGCACCACCCGAGTGTGCCTTGACCGGCCCGGGACGCGCCGACGAGTATCGCCGGATGGCCCGGCTGCGCTGCGACGTCGTCGCCGACTCCCTCGGACTGGCCACCTCGGTCACGGTGCTGCTGCCCCAGCCGTCGCGCACCCGGATCGGGGGCGGGGTGCGCGACCTCGACGCCCCGCCGCCGGTGCTCTACCTGCTGCACGGCCTGTCCGACGACGACACCGCCTGGACCCGCTACACCTCCGTCGAGCGCTACGCCGACGAGCTGGGGCTGGCCGTGGTGATGCCGCAGGTGCACCGCAGCTTCTACACCGACCAGGCCTACGGCGGCCGCTACCGCACCTGGGTGACCGAGGAGCTGCCCGCTCTGGTGGCGCGGTTCTTCCGGGTGTCGGCCGACCCGGCGGAGACGTTCGTGGCCGGGCTGTCGATGGGCGGCTACGGGGCACTGTCCTGGGCGCTGTCCGAGCCGGACCGCTTCGCGGCCGCGGCGTCGCTGTCCGGAGCGCTGGACCTCGCCGCGCTGGCCGCGGGTCCACCGCGCGAGGAGGACCCACGGATCTGGGAGCGGATCTTCGACGGCGTCCCGGTGGCCGGGAGCGACGCCGACCTGTTCGCGCTGCTCGACCGGCTCGACCCGGGAGCGGCGCCCGCCCTGTACGTGTGTGCCGGGACCGAGGACCCGCTGCACCCGCAGTCGGTGCGGTTCGCGGAGCGGGCCCGGGCCGCCGGAGTGGCCGTGACCTCCTCGTTCGGCCCCGGCGAGCACGAGTGGGGCTACTGGGAGGCCCGGATCCGCGACGTCCTGGAGTGGCTGCCGCTCCCCCACTGACGCCGTCCCGGTTCCGCGGCGTCGGCCGGGGTGCGGTGTCGGCGAGGCGGGGCGGGTGTCAGCGGGGCGCGGGGACCAGGCGGACGGGCTCGCCCGCCGCGGGGTGCAGGAGCAGGGCGTCACCGTCGGTCTCGACGCGGACGGCCCCGGAGACCCAGCGCGCGACCGGCACGTTCTCGCACCCGATCAGGGTGCTGGGGCCCGCCGTCGCGCGCAGGGCGCCGTCGCCGCCGAGGGTCCACTCGCCGCTCTGGCCGTTGCAGCCGTCCGAGCCGGTCCAGGTGCCGTCCGGGGCGAACTCGGCGAACGCGCGGCCCTGCGCGGTGCCGTCGGCGGGCAGCCAGCGCACGCCGGTGAGGTCGGAGGCCGCGGCGACGCGCGGGCCGTCGCGGTCCGCCGCGCCATCGGGATCGCCGCCGGGATCGCCGGCCGCACCGCAGCCGGACAGGACGAGCACGGCGGCGAGTGCGGCGAGTGCTGTTGTCCGGTTCGTCACCTCCCCGGTGTACCGGATCGCGGACCCGGCCGGGGCGGTCAGCTCCCGGCCTCGTCGTCGCGGTGCGCGGCGCCGATCTCGAAGGCGGGCAGGCAGACGGCCACGTACTCCGCCCCCTCGGGACCGGGCGAGCTGTAGCGCACCCACTCCCCCGGGGCGGTGTGCACGGCCTGCCCGGCGGCGACGGTGAGCTCGCCGCCGTCGTACTCGACGTGCAGCGCGCCGCGCAGGACCAGGGTGTACTCATCGAACTCCGGGGTCTGGCCGGGCTCGGCCCAGCCGGACGGGCTGCGCATGTGGGCGACCGACACCGCGCCGTCGCCGGAGTTCACCCGGCCCACGTACTCGTCGATGGTCTTGGGCGGGGTCCCGGCGGCGGTGACCCGGCTGGCGTTCTCGATCAGCTTCGGCACCGCACCATCCTGCCGCGTCAGTGCTCGGCGGGCGGCCGGGGTGCGGGCAGCGGTGGCGCGGGGCGCCCGTCCACCGGCTCGGCGGGGAACGGTCCGCCGTGCGCGGACAGGTCGATGCACACCGACCAGGCGGGCGGCAGGACGAGCACCGTCTGGTCGGCACCGGGCCGCATCGGGTGCCGGTAGTGCGCGGCGACCCAGCTGCGGTTGCGCCAGTGCCCCTCGACCCGGACCACGCCGACCACCTCCCGTGGTGTCCCCGCGGGACGACCGCGACGGTACCCCGCGGGAACCGCCCCGGGGGAATACCCTGGGGGGGTATGAGCGCTCCAGCGGGCGTCCACGACGTCGGGAGGTAGACGATGCACGGCGAGCCACGGGCGGCCTCGGCCCCGCAGGAGCACGGGACGCACCCCGGGGGTGGTCACGGAGGGCACGCCGACCACGCGGGACACGGACACGCCGACCACGCGGCGGCGTTCCGGGACCGGTTCGTCGTCGCGCTGGTGCTCGCCGTCCCCGTCGTCGGGTTCAGCGCGATGACCGGGATGCTGCTCGGGTACACGCCACCGGCGTGGTCGGCGTGGGTCCCACCGGTGCTCGGCACCGTGATCCTCTTCTGGCCGGGGTGGCCGTTCCTGTCCGGCGCCGTCGCCGAGATCCGGGCACGCCGGCCCGGGATGATGCTGCTGATCGGCATGGCCGTGGGCGTCGCGTGGGTGGCGAGCCTGCTGAGCTCGCTCGGCGTCGGTGGGCTGGACTTCTGGTGGGAGCTGGCGCTGCTGGTCGTGATCATGCTGCTCGGGCACTGGCTCGAGATGCGTGCGCTCGGCCAGGCGTCCGGAGCCCTCGACGCACTGGCCGCGCTGCTGCCCGACACCGCCGAGCGGATCGAGGCCGACGGCACGATCGGCACGGTCGCACCGGCCGACCTGACCGTCGGCGACGTCGTGCTGGTCCGGTCCGGCGCCCGGGTGCCCGCCGACGGCACGGTCGTCGACGGCGCTGCCGAGGTGGACGAGTCGATGATCACCGGCGAGTCCCGGCCGGTCGCGCGCGGGACCGGCGACCGCGTGGTCGCGGGTACCGTCGCCACCGACTCGGCGCTACGGGTCCGGGTCGACGCGGTCGGCGAGGACACCGCGCTGTCGGGCATCCGCCGCCTGGTCGCGAACGCGCAGGCCTCGCGCTCCCGGGCCCAGGCACTCGCCGACCGCGCGGCGGCTCTGCTGTTCTGGTTCGCCGCGGGTGCCGGGGTCCTGACCTTCGCCGCGTGGACGCTGCTCGGCGACACCGCGCAGGCGGTCACCCGCACCGTCACCGTGCTGGTGATCGCCTGCCCGCACGCGCTCGGGTTGGCGATCCCGCTGGTCATCGCCATCTCCACGGCCCGCGCGGCGCGGTCCGGGGTGCTGGTGACCGACCGGCTCGCGCTGGAGCGCACCCGCACCGTCGACACGGTGCTGTTCGACAAGACCGGCACGCTGACCACCGGCAGCCCCCGGGTCGTCGGGACCGCGGGCGCCGCGGAGACCCTGGCCCTGTCCGCCGCCGTCGAGGCCGACAGCGAGCACCCGCTGGCCCGGGCGGTCGTCACCGCGGCCGACGGGCGGGACGTCCCGGTCGCCGAGGGGTTCCGCTCGCACACCGGACGCGGTGTCTCCGCGACCGTCGACGGGCGGCCGGTCGCGGTGGGCGGCCCGGCGCTGCTGCGCGAGCGCGGTCTCGGTGTGCCCGCGGAGCTCGCCGGAGACGTGCGCCGGTGGGGCGACGACGGCGCCACCGTGCTGTACGTGGTGACCGGTGCGGAGCCCGGCGAGGTGGTGGGCGCGCTCGCGCTCGCCGACGCGGTCCGCCCGGAGTCCCGGGCCGCGGTCGACGCACTGCACGCCCGCGGTGTGCGGGTCGTGATGCTCACCGGCGACGCGCGCCCGGTCGCCGAGGCGGTCGCCCGCGAGCTGGGCGTCGACGAGGTGGTCGCCGAGGTGCTGCCCGAGGGCAAGGACGAGGCGGTGGCCCGGCTCCAGGACCGCGGCGCGGTCGTGGCGATGGTCGGCGACGGCGTGAACGACGCCCCGGCGCTGGCCCGGGCCGACGTCGGCATCGCGATCGGGGCCGGAACCGACGTCGCCGTCGCCTCGGCCGGGGTGGTCCTCGCCTCGTCCGACCCGCGCGGGGTGCTGTCGGTGATCGCACTGTCCCGCGCCGGGTACCGGAAGATGCTGCAGAACCTGTGGTGGGCGGCCGGCTACAACCTGGTCTCGGTGCCGCTCGCGGCCGGGGTGCTCGCCCCGGTCGGGTTCGTGCTCCCGCCCGCGGTCGGCGCGCTGCTGATGAGCCTGTCGACGGTCGTCGTCGCGCTCAACGCGCAGCTGCTGCGCCGGGTGGAGCTGCGCCCGGACCGGCTGGTCAGCTGACCCGGGGTGGCGCCGTCGTCGCCCGGACCACCAGCCGGGTCGGCACCTCGACATCACCGGGGACGCCGCCGGGGACATCACCGGGGACGCTGCCGCCCAGCGCGGCGAGCAGCGCCCGGGCGGCGAGCTCACCCTGGCGGCGAACCGGCTGGGCGACCGTGGTGAGCTCGGCGACGGCGGCCGAGTCGTGGTCGTCGAACCCGACCACCGACACCTGTCCCGGCACCGTCACGCCGGCGCGGCGCAGGGTGCGCAGCACGCCGACGGCGAGCTCGTCGGACATCGCGAACACCGCGGTCGGCATCACCGGCAGCGAGAGCAGCTCGGCGGCCGCGGCGTCGCCGTCGGTCACCCCGGCCCCGGTGGCGACGACCGGGCCGTGGGAGCGCCCGGCCTCGGCGTGCGCGTCGGCCCAGCCGTCGCGCCGGTCGGTCGTCGTGGCGCGGCCGTTGGCCTCGTCGGGGTCGAACGACACCAGCGCGACGCCGCGGTGGCCGAGCCCGAGCAGGTGACGGACGGCGGTCCTGGCACCGGCGCGGTCGTCGATGCCGATCCGTGGCCGCCCGGGCATGTCCCCGCCGAGTACGACGACCGGGATCCCCAGCGCGTCCAGCGCCGCGGCCTCGGTGGTGTCGATGGCCGAGGCGACGACGATCAGCCCGTCGGCGCGACCGCGCACCGGCAGCGTCGCGAAGAAGTGCGCCCGCGCCTGCGGGTCACCGAGGTTGTGCAGCTGGGTGACGTGCCCGGCCGCGGACAGCACGCCCTCCACCCCGGCGACGGCCTCGGCGAAGAACCAGCGGGTCGGGAAGCGGGCGAGCACGGCGACCGTCAGCGGCCGGACCGGGACGGAGTAGCCGAGGGAGGCCGCCGCCCGCCGGACGCGTTCGCGGGTGTCGTGCGAGACGGGGGTGCCCTCGCGCAGGGCGCGCGACACCGTCGCCGGCGAGACCCCGGCGAGCTCGGCGACCCGCCGGACACCCACCCGGCGTACGACCTCGCGCACCGGCTCGTCCGTCACGGGGGTCATCGTGCCCACGTCTCGACAGCGGTTGCAACTGGATGAAACACTCTGCAACACCGCCCCGCCCACGATCCGTACCCGGGAGCATCATGTCCGTGCACGAGCAGGACTGGTGGCGCAACGCCGTCGTCTACCAGGTCTACATCCGCAGCTTCGCCGACGGGAACGGCGACGGGACCGGTGACCTCACCGGCCTGCGCAGCAGGCTCGACCATCTCGACCGGCTCGGCGTCGACGCGATCTGGATCAACCCCTGGTACCCGTCGCCGCTGGCCGACGGCGGCTACGACGTGGCCGACTACCGCGCGATCAACCCGATGTTCGGCGACACCGCGCAGGCCGAGGCGCTGATCGCCGAGGCGCACGAGCGCGGCATCAAGGTGCTGCTCGACATCGTCCCGAACCACCACTCCGACGAGCACGTGTGGTTCCGGCAGGCGCTGGCCGCCGGCCCCGGCTCACCGGAGCGCGAGCGCTACCTCTTCCGCGACGGCCGCGGCACCGACGGCGAGCTCCCGCCGAACAACTGGCAGTCGATGTTCGGCGGGTCCGCGTGGGAACGGGTCGTCTCCCCCGACGGGACCCCGGAGCAGTGGTACCTGCACCTGTTCGACATCCGGCAGCCGGACGTCAACTGGGAGCACCCGGAGATCCGCGCCGACTTCGAGGAGACCCTGCGCTTCTGGTTCGACCGGGGCGTGGACGGGTTCCGTGTCGACGTCGCGAACTCGATGGTGAAGGAGCCCGGGCTGCCCGACATCGTCGAGGGCGTCAACGACACCCAGGACGGCAGCCACCCCTACCTCGACCGCGACGGCGTCCACGACATCTTCCGGTCGTGGCGCCGGATCGGCGACACCTACGACCCGCCGCGGGTGTTCGTCGCCGAGGCCTGGGTGCCGGACCCGCAACGACTGGCCCGCTACCTGCGCCCGGACGAGCTGCAGACCGCGTTCAGCTTCAACTTCCTCACCGCCGCCTGGCTGGCCGACGACCTGCGCGCCAACATCGACGACGCGATCGCCGAGAACACCCGGGTCGGCGCACCGGCGACCTGGGTGCTGTCCAACCACGACGTCTGCCGGCACCCCAGCCGGCTGGCCCGCAAGCCCGAGGCCGGGCGCGGCTGGAACCTCGACGACGTGATCGCCCTGCCCGCCGACCCGGAGCTCGGGCTGCGCCGGGCCCGCGCGGCGACGCTGCTGATGCTCGCGCTGCCCGGCACCGCGTACCTCTACCAGGGCGAGGAGCTCGGGCTGCCCGAGGTCGAGGACATCCCGACCGACCGGCTCGACGACCCGACCTGGGAGCTGTCCGGGCACACCCTGCGCGGACGCGACGGCTGCCGCGTCCCGCTGCCGTGGGTCGCGGACGCGCCGGGCTTCGGCTTCGGCCCGTCCGGCGAACCGTGGCTGCCCCAGCCCGCGGTCTTCGCCCGGCACGCCGCGGATACCCAGGAGGCCGACCCGGACTCGGTGCTGCACCTCTACCGCGACGCGCTGGCCATCCGCCGCGCCCATCCCGCGCTCGGCGGCGGCACCCTGACCTGGCAGGAGTCGCCGGAGGGCACGCTGGCCCTGACCCGCACCTCCGACGCCGGCGACGGCGGCTTCACCTGCCTGGTGAACGTCTCCTCCGCGCCGGTGTCGCTGCCCGAGGACGCCGAGGTGATGCTGGCCAGCGGCCCGCTCACCGCGCGCGGCGAGGTCCCCGCCGACACTGCGGTGTGGCTGCGCCACTGAGCTGCGCCACTGACTCCTCCACCACGACGGCCGGGCCGGGCTGGTGCCCGGCCCGGCCGTCGGCGGCTCAGGCCACGATCGGCAGCCCGGCGAACCAGACCTCGCGCAGCGTGCGCTCGGTCCAGCGCCAGACCCGCCGCGCGACGACCGGGTCGAGCGCGTGGGTGGCGACCCCGCCCGCCACTCCCGGCCCGACCGGTCCCGCCTCCGCGAGCCCGGCGAAGTAGCGCCCGCTGATCCCCCCGACCAGCGGTGACGCCGCGGCCAGTACGACCGTCGCGGCCCCCTGCTCGGGGTCGACCCCCACCGGGCCGGGGTCGGCGGCGTTCACCGCGATCCCGTCGCCCGACCAGCGACGCGCGGCCTCGACCGCGTGCAGCAGCGCAGCACTCCGGGACCGGGCGTGGGCGAGGTGGGGCCTGTGCAACGAACGGTGGTTCCGGCCCGACACGCCGGACCTCAGCGTCCGGCGGGATGGGCACTGTGAGTGATGACATCAGACCCTATGGGCTCTGCTGAGAACGAGACGGGTTCGGGTCGG
>NZ_VRMC01000143.1:0-8011 GCF_008369905.1 Pseudonocardia sp. EV170527-09 | reverse complement strand
GGCCACGTCACGCTGGACGAAGGCCTGGGTGTAGAAGTCGGTCACCAACTCGGCGTTGACACCCTCCACGCCTGCGGTGCTCGCGTCCTCGGGGCCCTCGGGGCCCTCAGGGGCCTCCGGGGCCTCGGCGGTCTGGGTCGGCACCGCCGGGGGAGGGGGCGACTGTACGTGCGGCGCGCCCGCCGCCGCCGATGCTGCCGGGGTCGCGGGCGCTGCGGTCGCGGTGGACACGGCCGCTGCGGACACGGTCACCGCGGCGGCAGCGACCAGCGCTGCCGCCGCGGCCCGGCGTGTGAAGGTAACGGGTGACATGCGCCCAGCAGAACACGCCTACTCACCGGTAGTGGCAGTGCACATTCGGTACACGACTACGTGGACTCGCCCGGATCTCGGGGAAGGCCCACATCGTGAAGGCAGGCGGTAGGCGGGGGAGGTGGTCGGATGCGTGCTGTGCGTGCGGTGGCCGAGGTGGTGCACGACCGGGCGGGTGGCACGGCGTCGTTGGTGACGATCGCGGCGGATGTGCCTCGGCTGGCCCGTGATGATCATCCGGGGGCTGAGGTGGTGAGCGTCGAGGTGGCCGAGTTGTTGGGGCGGGGCTGGGCGCTGTTGTCGGCGGCGTCTGTGCAGGCGGTGGGGCGGTTGCCGTGCCCGGCAGGGTGGTCGGTGCGGGGCCTGGACGTCCGGGGCCGGATCGTGATCGGCACCGGAGTGGAGGTTCTCTACGACGGGGACCTCGGCCCGGACCTGCCCGCGTATTGGTCTGCTGGTCTCGCTGCGCAGGGCGGGTATCTGATCGTGTGTGTCGCGGGTGACGGTGTCGATCTGACCCGCACCGATCTGGTCGATCACCTGGCGTGGGCCCGCGGGCGGGGGCAGGTCGTCGCGGCCCGTGTCCCCGTGTTACCGACCTCAGAGTTCCCTGCCCCGGACTGAGCGACACGCTCTGCCCGTGCCCGGCGGTTCGTCATGATCGGCGTCTTATCGTGGCAGCGATCGTGATGGTGAGATCGTGATGGTGATGGCTGGTCGAGTGTGCGGGGTGTGCGCCGGGTGAGTATGGAGCGGATGGTGCCGCTGGGGTACCGCTTGTTCGACGAGGCTCATGAGCCGCAGGTCGCGGCGCGGGCGGTGCGGGTCGTCGCCGCGAACGCCCACGGCCTGGAGGATCTGCACTGGTTGTGTGACGCCCTCGGCCTGGAGCCGGCGTTGTCGAGGCTGACCGCATCGACGACAGAAACCGCGTCGACCGCATCGACCGCGTCGAGGGGGCGGGACCCTGGTGCCCGGCGGAGTTCGGCAGGCCCGGTTCGCTGACCCGCCCGATCCCCTTCGAACGTGCTACTTGCAGCCGCAGGAGCAGTCCTGCCCGCAGGTGGTGCAGGGGCAGCTCGGGCCGCACGGGCAGGTACCGGTCGTCTTCTCGGGCATCCCGGGGCCGCCGCGACAGCTGTGCCTCACATAGATGCGTATGTGAGCATACGAGTGGTTGGTGGCGTCCGCAACGCTGTCTGCGGTGGGCGTGCGTGGCGGCCGGGCGGTTCGGCTCTCGAGTCCAGTTCCAGAGTGCTGCCAGTTCCGGAGGATCCGGGGTCAAAGCCCCCTGTCAGTTCCAGAGGACTGTCAGCGCGAGCATCGCGACGACGATGCCGCAGCCGGCGATGACCAGGGCGAGCCAGGCCCCGGCGTTCGGGGTCGAGGGCGTGGGTCCGGTCTGGGTGACAGCCCCAGTGGTGTGTCCGGGTGTGTCGTCGCGGCGGTGGACACCGGTGAGTGAGCGCTGTCCCCGCCCTACCCACTGCCCTACCCACTGCTGCCCGGCCCGCGGTGCTGCGTGCTGCCCTGCCTGCTCAGGTCTCTGTCCTGGCCGGTGGTCCGGCTGTCGGTGTGGTGGGTGCTGGTGGAGGGCGTCGTCGAGGGCCGCGCGGTTGAACACGACGGTGGCGGGGCCGTCGTCGAGGCCGTCGTCGAGGCTGGCGGCGGAGTGGGCGTCGGGGTCGGTTCTGCCGACGTGCCGTCTCGGGGGCGCTGCCGTTCGGGGCGCTGCCGTTCGGGGCGCTGCCGGTCGCGCGGGTTGTCGTGGTCGGTCGCCGTTGCGGTTGGTGTCCACGAGGTCACAGTGCGCGACGGGGAAGGGTGGTGGCCAGAGATTCACGGCGATGTCACCTTTCTCGGCGCCCGGCTCGTCGTGGTCGTCGTGGCGGCGGCGGTAGGCGGGGTCAGCCTTGTATGTCGCCGCGGCGGGCGGCGGTGTCGAGGTGGCGGGCGATGTCGACGATGTCGTCACCGGTGAGGTCGGCGATGGCCCGGGCGGTCAGCCCGCGCTCGTACAGGGCGACGGTCCGGCGGCGCCGCTGGGTAGGGGTGGTCGGCTGGGGCCAGGTCGCCGCGTCCTTCTTGGCCTGTGCGATCTGGTGGCTGTTGGCGAGTTGGTGGGCGAAGTGGAGCCCTTTCGCCTTGTTCCATTCACCGAGGTCCTCGGAGCGGGCCCAGAGCGTTTCGATGTAGTCGTGGTCTTCGTCGAGGAAGTCGGCGGTCTCGTGGACGGTGAGCCCTTCCACCCGCAGCACGAGGACCTGGAGACGGGTCCAGAGATCCTCATCTGCCAGGCCGTCGTCGACATCATCGACCTCGTCGAGGTCGTCGCCCCATCGCCCGTAGCTCCGCAGCCGGTAGTTCCGCAGCTCGTAGTCCCACAGGTTCTCGGGTGTCATGGGACGGCCTTTCTGTGCGGCGGTGCGGGTCTCGATCCGGGCCCCGGATCGGAGGTCGGGCAAACGCTTTCTTCGTTCTTATATCCGGCTGCATTGGCAGTCGGATATCGCCGTCCCGGCGATCGTGTGGGCGGGCGCACTCCACAGCTGCGTCGACGTCGAAGGTCCCGTTGTCCGGGTTCGGGTTGGGGGGTGTTGTTCGTCTCGCCTGTGTCGTCGACTGTTCCGGATTCGAGGTCGAGGTCGAAGAGGACAGTTTGGAATGGTGGTGCGTGGCGGTATGAGGTGCGGCCGGTGGTGAGTGCGCATTTGCGGCAGTTCGCGGGGTCGGTGGTGGCGGTGAGGTCGTCGGTGGCGGCGAGGCCGGCCCAGCCTTGGTTGCAGGCGGGTACGGGAAGGGTGAGGTCGGCGAGCCAGTCTTTCCAGGCGATGTCGTGCACGACCGGAGAGCGGCCGATCCGGAGGCGGTGGCCGGTGAACCGGCGGGCTTGTTCGGCGGCGAACGCGGCCGGGTCGACCTCCACCCCGGTCTCCCTTCCGCGGTCTCGTCGTCCGCCGCTCCGCGCCGGCGACATCGATCCCATGACTTTGATCTTGCCGTGCGGTCCGCCGCCTGCCCCGGCCAGCGAACCGCACGGCAAGATCAAAGTCAACTGCAGCACACCCATGCATCCACTGATGATCTTTGGGTGGGTGGGCTAGGATCGTGGTCATGTTGCGGATCACGACGGTCGGTGCGGGGGCGGTGGAGTACCTGCTCCGCGGTTCCGGTTGCGCCGCGCATCGTGGTTCGGAACGGGCCGAGGGGTCCCGGGTCACCCAGGCCACCACCACCACAGTCGGTGTCGGTGGTCCGGGGTATTACGCGTCGGCGGTGTCGCATGGTGAGCCGGCGGGGCGGTGGTTCGGGGCTGGGCTCGGGGCTCTGGGGTTGCCGTTCGCTGCGGGTGAGGTGGCGACGGCCGGGGATGTGCGGGCGGTGTTCGGGCAGTTGCGGCGTCCGGAGTCGTCGGAGAAGGATCCGGTGTTCATCGGGTCGCGGCCGCGGAATTACGCGTCGGTGGAGCAGCGGGTGGAGCGGGCGCTGGCGCGGGAGAAGGGCGCTGTGTCGGCGGAGCGGGCCGAGGAGATTCGCCGTGCTGCGGAGTCGGATGGCCGGCGGAGTGTCGCTTATTACGATTGGACGTTTTCGGCGCCGAAGTCGGTGAGTGTGTATTACGCGGCGTTGATCGCGTCCGGTGCTGAGAGTGAGGCGGAGAAGGTTCGGGCGGCGCATGAGCGGGCGGTGGAGGTGGCGGTGTCGTTCGCGGACGCGCGGGTCGCGGTGACGCGGACGGGGCGGCATTCGGGTCCGCGGTCGGCGGCGGGGCAGGGTGTGTTCGAGCAGGGGCGGGGTACGGCGTGGACGTTGTGGGCGCATTCGACGAACCGTGAAGATGAGCCGCATTTGCACACGCATGCGGCGTTGTTGAATCGGACGGCGACCGCGGATGGTCGGGTCACCGCGTTGGACGGGGTGTCGTTTCGGGGCATCAAGCTCGGCGTTGACGCGGTGTATCAGCAGTCGCTGGAGCAGCTGGTGACTGCGGCGGCCGGGGTCGCGTGGTGCGAGCGCGTGGACGGGTGTGCGCGGGAGATCGCCGGGGTCGATGAGTCGTTGATGGTGGCGGCATCGACGCGTCGTGGGCAGGTCGTGGACCGGGTGGAGGAGCTGTCCCGGCTGTATCGGGCGCGGACGGGTCGGGACCCGGATGGTGTGGTGCGTCGGCGGATCGCGCAGGCGGCGGTGTTGGACACGCGGGCGCCGAAGTCGGCGGCTGCGGGGCCGAGGGCGGTGCGGGCGTGGGCTCGGGCGCATGTGGCCCAGCTGAGCGGGGCGTTGTCGGACGCGGCCGAAGCCGCGGTGCGGGCCCCGGCCGCGCGGGCCGGGCAGTCGGGTCCGGTGGAGCGGGGCCAGATGCTGGCGGCGGCGGTGGCGCGGGTGTCGGCCCGGTCGGCGGTGTGGGACATCGGGAATCTCGCTTTGGCGATCAAGGCCGAGGTCGCCGATCGGTGGGAGGTGGTCGGGCTCGCGGAGGCCTCGCCGGCGCAGCGGGCGGCCGGGTTGGAGGCGTTGGCGCGGGAGGCGGTCGCCGGTGCGGGGGTGGTGCAGGTGTCGATGACCGAGCCGGTGCCGGTCCCGGACGGGTTGCGCCGCGCCCGTGGCACGCGGGTGGACTCATCGGGTCGGGTTGTTGCTGGTGAGGGTGGGTATGTGTTGCGGGGTGCTCATCGGGAGCGTTACAGCTCGGCGGCGCATCTGGGGCGTGAGGAGGCGGTGGTCGCCCGGGTGTCGTCGGGGCTGGATGTCGGCATGGCTGCGGAGAAGACCGCGACGGTTCGGGCGGAGCTGGCCGGGCAGGGCTTGAGTGCCGATCAGGTGCAGGCCGTGCTGAGGGTGCTCACGTCGCGGGTCGCCGGTGATGTGCTGGTGGGTCCGGCGGGTGCGGGGAAGTCACGGACGATGGGTGCCCTGGCCGGGGTGTGGGGGCGTGAGGTCGGCGGGCGGGTGTTGGGGTTGACGACGTCGCAGATCGCGGCGAACAACCTCGCCGATGATCACGTCGAGGCGTTCAACACGGCGGTGTTCACCACCCGTTTCACGGCCGGGGAGCAGGGCCCGCCCCGGGACCGGCTGCGCCGTGGGGACCTGGTGATCGTGGACGAGGCGGGGATGACCTCCACTACCGACCTCGACCTGATCATGCGCCTCGCCGCAGCGGCCGGGGCGAAGGTCGTACTGACCGGGGATCCGGAACAGCTGGGTGCGGTCGGCGCGGGCGGGTTGTTCGAGTACCTGGTCGGGTCGGCGTCGTCGGTGACGGTGTTGGAGCAGGTGCACCGGTTCGTCGAGGACTGGGAGAAGGCGGCGTCGTTGCGGGTCCGGGCCGGGGATACCGGGGCGGTCGCGGAGTATCTGGCGCGGGGCCGGTTGCATGCCGGGACGGTGGAGGAGATGGAGACCGGGGCGTCGCGGGCGTGGCTGGCCGACACCGTCGCCGGGCAACAATCGTTGTTGATCGTGGGGACGAACGAGCAGGCCGCACAGTTGTCGGAGCGGTTGCGGGGCGAGTTGATCCGACTGGGCCGCGTCGGTTCTCAGCCGGTCGGGGTGGTGGCCGGGCGGGAGCCGGGTGGGCAGCCGGTGTCGGTCGGGGACCGGGTCCAGGCCCGTCTCAACGACCGCACCCTGCACGTCGAACCGGGGGTGCTCGGTGGCCCGGCTGGGGCGGTGACCAACCGGGAGGTCTACACCATCGTCGGTGCGGGACAGGACGTCGAGGGTGGGCGGGTGTTGTGGGGGCGGGACCGGCACGGCGCGACCGCGCACTTCCCCGCCTCCTACGCCGCGGAGTATCTGCGTCTGGCCTATGCCGGGACGGTGCATGCGGCGCAGTCGTTGACGGTCGATACCGGGCACGCGATCCTGGGTGAGAACACCGGGCGGGAGTCGGCGTATCCGGCGATGACGCGGGGTCGGGTGGCGAACCATGCGTGGCTGGTCGCCTCTCGTGACCCGGACGCCCACGATCAGCAAGCTTTGGTCGAGACGGCGCGGTCGCGGTTCTCGTCGGTGATCGACCACAGCGGTGCGCCGGTCGCAGCGCTGACCGCCCGAGCCGAGGGCCGGGCCCAGGCACGGTCGTTGGTGACTTTGGCCGGGGACTGGATCGACCTCGCGCGGGCCCGGGATCGTGGCCGGGCCGATCAGATGGTGGAACGGGCGCTTGGCCCGGCGGCGGCGGTGCGGGTCGCGTCCGAACCCGGGCGCGGATCTCTGCTGAGTGTGCTGGCCGAGGCCGAGATCGGTGGGCACGACCCGCAACGACTCCTGGTCGAGGTGGCCGGGTGGCGGGAGCTGGCCTCGGCGGAGAACGTGTCCGATGTGCTGCGGTGGCGGATCGCCCACGCACTACCGAGACGGGTGCCGGACGATCCGGTCGCCGCGGCCGGGTTGTTCGACACGTGGACGGTGCCCGGCGGCGACCTGTATGCCGTCCAGCGGAACCAGCTGGCACCGCTGATCGTTGACCGCATCAGGGAGTTCGGACACCAGGCCGCCGACCAACAACCTGCCTGGGCGGTCGCCGCGCTCGGCCCGGTCCCCGACCCCGACCACGCGGCCGCCGAGTATGCCGACTGGGTGCGCCGCGCCGGGGCCGCGGCCGGGTACCGGGAGTACACCGGCATCGCCGCCGAGGCGGTGAGCCTCGGACCGGTCCCGCCGGTCGATGATGTGCATGCCCGCGCCTGGTGGACCCACGCCGCCACCGCGCTCGGGGTCGACACCCGGGACGAGTACCGGCGGGCACCGGATGCTGTGTTGGTCGGGAAGGTGCGGTACTGGGACCGGGTCCACGCCGGCGCCCCGACCTACGCCGCCGACCAACTCGCCGACGCACATGGCCGGCTGCACGAGGCCCGGGTGAACGCGATCCTCACCGATGCCGCCGCCGACAACCCCCGCACCGATCCCGTCGCCCGGGAACTCGCCGCGGTCAACGCCCGCACCGCCGCCACCCTGGTCGAGATCGCCCAACAGCAGGTCGAGGTCTGGACGGCCGCGCACGAACGCCGCAGCAGCTGGTGGAACCACGTCAGTGACCTCGCCGAGGACGCCCGCCTCGCCACCGACGAACTCCACCGCCGCGGACACACCGCTGGCACACGCACCGAGGCGGTCGCGGCCAGCCCCGAGGCTCCCGAGGCCGTCGTCCCCAGGCCGGACACGGCGATCCACGAACACGCCGCGCTGGCAGCAGCAAGGGACACGATCCGAGCAATCCGGTCCTCGACCGTTGCCGCTCTCGAACCCCACCAGCTCCACGACCACCAGGACCTCGACCACGGCATCGACCACGGCATCGACATCGACGTACCAGGTCTCGAATACTGAACCCCGGATCAGGTGGTCGCGGCGGAGTGAGCTTGACCCCTGACGCCGGACACGTCACCTGAGGTGGACCCGGTCCACCAGGGAGGATGTTGTTCGTGCCTGCACCTCACCCGCCCGAGTTCCGGCGTCGCGCCGTGGACCTTGCTCGTGCTGGCGACAAGCCGGTGTCTGCGATCGCGAAGGAACTGTCGATATCGGAGTCGTGTTTGCGGAGCTGGATGGCCCAGGCCGCCGCCGACGACACCGGCGGCTCTGATTCACGGCTGAGTAGCGCCGAGAAACGCGAATTGACCGGGCTCCGTAAGGAGAAGCGTCGCCTTGAGGTGGAGAACGAGATTCTCAAGCGGGCGGCCGCGTATTT
>NZ_VRMC01000142.1:0-8058 GCF_008369905.1 Pseudonocardia sp. EV170527-09 | reverse complement strand
GCCGTGGGGTGGGCGGGGGCACCGGGAGGAGACACGGGCGCCACGGCGGCGTCCCCCTCGCCCAGCTCGACGTCGTCGCCGTCGAGCACCTGGTCCGGGAGCGTCTCGGCGTAGCCGGGGTCCTCGGGGCCGCCCTCGTCGACGGGCCCGGTCGTGTCCCGGTGGGCGGGGACGGGCTCGTCCCGCCGCGGCCGCCACCCGGCCGCGGCGATGGCCGAACCGCGGGCGCGGCGTTCCTGCCGCTCCCCCACCACGTCGGGCTCGTCGGGACGCCGCCCCAGGAACGTGTGCACGAGGTGCTGCTGGACCCCGCCGACGGTCTGGACGCGCACGTCGTCGAACCCGGCGCGCTCCATCCGGTGCACCATCTGCTCGGGCCCACCGGCCGTCGCGATCCGCCGGGCCCGGTAGCGCGCGAGATCCGCGGCCCCCCAGCGCAGCGAGGCCATCGGGAGCATCCAGGTCCAGTTCGCCGCGGTCCACCGCATCCGGCTCCGGCCGCTGACGGCGTAGTCGTGCACCGCCAGCGGGGCGCCGGGGGCGAGCAGACTCAGCAGTCGGCGTAGGCCGTGTTCGGCGTCGGGCAGGTTGGACACCAGGAAGGACGCGAGGATCCCGTCGAACGGGCCCTCGACACCGGCCTCGGCGAGAGTCTCCAGCCGGGAGTGCACGAACGTCACCCGGGGCGACCAGTTCTTCCGCCGGGCGACGGCGAGCATCTCCGCGGACGCGTCGACCGCGACCACCTCGGCACCCCCGACGCTGGTCAACAACGCCTCGGTGGACACCCCGGTACCGCAGCCGACGTCGAGCAGCCGCAGACCGTGGCCGTCGCCCAACCCCATCCGCGACGCCGACACCCGCAGGTGGGTGCGGTAGCCGGGCAGGGTCGCGACGAAGGCGTCGTAGCCCGCGGCGCCTCGCCCGTAGGCACGGTGCACCGTGGCCGGGCGGATCTGGTCGCTCTCCTGCCACGCCTCGCCGCTCACGGGGCCTGATCCTGCCCGCACCGACCCGAGTCCGGAACCCGACGCGCCCTCCCCGGTGGGGTGTGACACCCACCCGGGAGGGCGCACTGGGCCGAACGTGGATGCCCGGCCACCCGTGCGGCGCAACGGGACCGGCCGGAACGGCGGCCACCTCAGCAGCAGCGACCCTGTGGGTTGCTCTCCTGGTACGCGGTGCGGGCCCGCCAGTACTCCCGCTCGGTCATCGGCGGATGGTCGTGCCCGCTGCGACGGTGGTGGTCGAGGTAGCGGTCGTACAGGTCCGCCCCGATCACCCCTCGCCACCAGTCGTGCAACGCCCGCAGCCGGGCGATCGTCCTGGCCCCCAGGGTCGGTGCCGCCGCCTTCGGTGCCGCCGCCTTCGGTGCCGCCACGGTCAGTGCCCCGACCGGGCCGGGGTCCCGACCGCCTCGGTCCACTCCTTCTCCAGCTCCTTCTCCGCCGGGGTCACGATGATCCCGGCCGGGGCGTAGAGCCGCGAGGGCACCGGATCGTCCTCGTTGTCCGGGCGGCCGCCCATCGCGATCGACCTCCAGGCGGCCAGGACAGCGGCGACGATCACGACGAGCGCGAGCGTCACGAACAGGATCGACAGCGTGCCCTGCACGAAGGTGTTGCGGACGACCGCCGCCATCGCCTGCGGGGTGCCCGCGGTGCCGAAGCTCGTCTGCCCGGACGCGACGGCCTCCCGGAACGCGAAGTGCTGCGCCCAGTACCCGATCTTGGGGTTCGCGGAGAAGATCTTGTACATCGACGCCGTGACCGTCACGACGGCGGCGAACGCCAGCGGCACGACGATGATCCACAGGTAGCGCACGTGCCCGCGCCGGGCCGCGATGGCCAGGCAGACCGCGAGCGCGATCGCCGCCAGGAGCTGGTTCGCGATGCCGAACAGCGGGAAGAGCGTGTTGATCCCGCCGAGCGGGTCGGTCACCCCCATCACCAGGATCGCGCCCCAGCCGCCGACCATCAGCGCGGTGCAGATCCAGGCGGCCGGCTTCCACGAGGTGTCGGCGAACCGCGGGACCACGGTGCCGATGGCGTCCTGCAGCATGAAGCGCGCCACCCGGGTGCCCGCGTCGACGGCGGTGAGGATGAACAGCGCCTCGAACATGATCGCGAAGTGGTACCAGAAGCTCATCATCGCCGGCCCGCCGATGAACTGCGCCATGATGTTCGCCAGGCCGACCGCGAGGGTCGGGGCGCCACCGGTGCGCGAGACGACGGACTCCTCGCCGACCAGGGCCGCGGTCGTCGCGAGCTGGTCGGGGGTGACGTCGACACCCGTCAGCCCGAGCTGGTTCACGAACGCGGCCGCACCCTCGACCGTCCCCAGCGTCAGCGACGCGGGCGAGTTCATCGCGAAGTAGAGCCCGCGGTCGATCGACAGCGCCGCGACCAGCGCCATGATCGCCACGAAGGACTCCATGAGCATGCCGCCGTAGCCGATCAGGCGGGTCTGGCGCTCCTTCTCGATCAGCTTCGGGCTGGTCCCCGAGGAGATCAGGGCGTGGAAGCCCGACAGCGCGCCGCAGGCGATCGTCACGAACAGGAACGGGAACAGCGACCCGGCGACGACCGGCCCGTCGTCGCGGCCGGCGAACTCGCTGAACGCGGGCGCGGCCAGCTCCGGGCGGACGACGATGATCGCCACGGCGAGCAGCACGATCGTGCCGATCTTCATGAACGTCGACAGGTAGTCGCGCGGGGCGAGCAGCAGCCAGACCGGGAGCACCGCGGCCACGAAGCCGTAGATGATCACGCCCCAGGCGATGGTGGTGCGGTCCAGGGTGAACAGTGCCTGGCCCCAGCCGGTCTCGGCGACCCAGCCGCCGGCGACGATCGCGCCGATCAGCAGCGCGAAGCCGATCCAGGAGACCTCGGAGACCTTCCCCGGTCGCAGGAAGCGCAGGTAGACGCCCATGAACAGGGCGATCGGGATGGTCAGCGCGACCGAGAAGACGCCCCAGGGGCTCTCGCCGAGGGCGTTGACGACGACCAGGGTGAGCACCGCGATCAGGATGATCATGATGGCGAGGGTCGCGATCAGCGCGGCGATGCCGCCGACCCGGCCGAGCTCCTCGCGGGCCATCTGGCCCAGCGAGCGCCCGCCGCGGCGCATCGAGAAGAACAGCACCAGGTAGTCCTGGACCGCACCGGCGACGATGACCCCGACGATGATCCAGATCGTGCCGGGCAGGTACCCCATCTGTGCGGCCAGGACCGGGCCGACCAGCGGACCGGCACCGGCGATCGCGGCGAAGTGGTGGCCGTAGAGGACCCGCCGGTCGGTCGGCAGGAAGTCCTGTCCGTTCTCCTTGTACTCGGCCGGGGTGGCGCGCCGGTCGTCCGGGCGCAGCAGCCTGTTCTCGATGTAGCGGGAGTAGAACCGGTACGCGATCGCGTAGGTGCTCACCGCGGCGAACACGAACCAGATCGCGTTGACCGTCTCCCCGCGGACCAGCGCGAGCATCACCCACGCCAGACCGCCCAGCAGGGCGATCCCCACCCACACCGCGATCTTCCACGGGGTCCACGCCCGCTGTTCGGCGAGGAGCACCTCTTCGTCCACCGCCGCCGGCGGGAGCTCGCGCTCCGCCGGTCCGCCTGACACCTGTGTCATCGCGCCCCTCCGATATGTCCGACGCGCGAACTATAGGAGGCAATGCGGCCTGTGGGAACAGATGTCCGACCGCCGACGCGGGACGGCCGCCGCCACCCGGTCGGGTGACGACGGCCGTGGGGTCGTGCGGGCGCCGGAGCCGGTCAGAAACCCCCGCCGGGGCTGCCCATCGCCAGCTTGGCCAGCATCTCGCGGGCCCGCTCGGCGTTGCGCGGCTCGCACAGGACGTCGTAGCGGCCCGCCACCATCTGGCTGGCGGACTGGAAGTCCCGGCGGCCCTTGCTCGCGCTGTAGCTGACCGCGGCGAAGGCCATGAAGAAGACCGCGCCGGACACCAGGCCGACGACGATGGGCAGGAAGTTGCCGTCCGGGGAGAACATGAACAGCAGGAGCCCGACGAACAGACCCAGCCAGGCACCCTGCGCCGCGCCGGAGGCGAGTACCCGGCCCCAGGTCAGGCGGGCGATGACCCGCTCGACGAGCATCAGGTCGACGCCGACGATCGTCACGTCGGCGACCGGGAAGTCGGAGTCGGCGAGGTGGTCGACGGCCCGCTGCGCCTCCTCGTAGGTGGCGTAGGAACCCACCGGCCATCCGGTCGGCGGAGTGGGCAGCTGCGGCAGGCCCGGAGCCGGACGAGTCTGGCCGCCGAAGGGATTGGTCATGGCGTGCTCCTCGTGGAAGATGTCCTGTCTCGTCGTCGGTGCAACGTTCGACCGGACCGCGACGTGCCCCGAAGACTAGTCGCGGAGCCGCAGGTCACACCCCACCGACCGGACGACACGGCCCCGCACCCCCGGGACGGGGTACAGGGCCGTGGACGCGGGTGCGGTCAGCGCAGCTTGTAGTCGCGCAGCAGCCCTCGGGAGATGATCGTCTTCTGGATCTCCGAGGTGCCCTCGCCGATGAGCAGGAACGGCGCCTCCCGCATGAGACGCTCGATCTCGTACTCCTTGGAGTAGCCGTAGCCGCCGTGGATGCGGAACGCCTCCTCGGTGACCTCCTTGCAGTACTCCGAGGCGAGCATCTTGGCCATGCCGGCCTCGACGTCGTTGCGCTCGCCGCGGTCCTTCAGACGTGCGGCGTTGACCATCATCAGGTGCGCGGCCTCGACCTTGGTCGCCATCTCGGCGATCTTGAACGCGATGGCCTGGTGCTGGACGATGGGCTTGCCGAAGGTGGAGCGCTGCTGGGCGTACTCGACACCGAGCTCGAAGGCCCGGATCGCGATGCCGCAGGCGCGGGCGGCGACGTTCACCCGGCCGACCTCGACGCCGTCCATCATGTGCGCGAAGCCCTTGCCGCGCTCCCCGCCGAGGATCTGGTCACCGGAGATCCGGTGACCCTTGAACACCAGCTCGGTGGTGTCGACGCCCTTGTAGCCCATCTTGTCGATCTTGCCCGGGACGACCAGGCCGGGGGCGACCTCGCCGTAGCCGGTGGGCTTCTCGACGAGGAAGGTGGTGAGGTTCTGGTGCGGGCGCTCGGCGCCCTCGTCGGTCCTGACCAGCACCGCGGTCAGGTTCGACGTGCCACCGTTGGTCAGCCACATCTTGGCGCCGTCGATGACGTACTCGTCGCCGTCCTGCACGGCCTTGGTCTTGATCGCCGCCACGTCGGAGCCCAGGTCGGGCTCGGACATCGAGAACGAGCCGCGGGTCTCCCCCGTGGCCATCTTCGGCAGGTACTTCTCCTTCTGCGCCCGCGTGCCGTGCTGGCGGAGCATGTACGCCACGATGAAGTGGGTGTTGATCACGCCGGAGACGCTCATCCAGCCGCGGGCGATCTCCTCGACCACCAGGGCATAGGTGAGCAGCGACTCGCCGAGACCGCCGTACTCCTCCGGGATCATGAGGCCGAACAGCCCCATCTCCTTCATCCCGTCGACGATGTCCTGCGGGTAGGTGTCCGCGTGCTCCAGGGCGGTCGCGTGCGGGATGATCTCCTTGTCCACGAACGAGCGGACGGTGGACAGGATCTCGGTCTGGATGTCGGTCAGACCGGCGGTCTGGGCGAGCCGGGCCATGCTGGTTACTCCTCGGTGAGCGTCGTCGGTCGGCGGGGCCGGGCCCTCAGGACTCCGGCGGGGTCCACTTGTCGGTGCGGGTCATGCCCGCCGCGCGCCCCTTGCCCGAGATGACCAGCGCCATCTTGCGGCTGGCCTCGTCGATCATCTCGTCGCCGATCATCGCCGCGCCGCGCTTGCCGCCGGCCTCGGAGGTGAAGTACTCGTAGGCGTCGAGGATGTTCTCGGCGTGGTCGTAGTCGCTCTGCGCCGGGGAGAAGGTCTCGTTGGCGGCGTCGATCTGGCCGGGGTGCAGCACCCACTTGCCGTCGAAGCCCAGCGCGGCCGAGCGGCCGGCCACCCGGCGGAAGCCGTCCACGTCCTTGATCTGCAGGTACGGCCCGTCGATGGCCTGCTTGTCGTGTGCGCGGGCCGCCATCAGGATCGACATGAGGATGTGGTGGTAGGCGTCGCCCACGTCGTAGCCGGGGGGCTGCTCGCCGACGACCAGGGACTTCATGTTGATCGAGGCCATGAAGTCGGCCGGGCCGAAGATGATCGTCTCGACGCGCGGGGACGCGGTGGCGATCGCGTTGACGTTCGTCAGGCCCAGCGCGTTCTCGATCTGCGCCTCGATGCCGATCTTCCCGACCTCGAGACCGTTCGTCTTCTCGATCTGGGTGAGCAGCAGGTCCAGCGCGACGACCTGCTGGGGGGTCTGCACCTTCGGCAGCATGATCGCGTCGAGGTTCGCGCCTGCGCCCTCGACGACCTCGATCACGTCGCGGTAGGTCCACTCGGTGGTCCAGTCGTTGACCCGGACGACGCGGATCTTCTCGCCCCAGCCGCCCTCGTTGAGGGCCTCCACGATCGTCTTCCGCGCACCGGGCTTGGCCAGCGGGGCACAGGCGTCCTCCAGGTCGAGGAAGACCTGGTCGGAGTTCAGCGTGCGCGCCTTGTCGATGAACTTCTGGCTCGATCCGGGCACGGCCAGGCAGGACCGGCGGGCGCGGAGGGTGGTGCTCACAGGCGGGCTCCTCGTCGAGTTCGTCCTCGCCCGCGTCGCGGCGACGACGTCGTCACGACCCGGGCGTTCGGGCTGGGGACTGATGCTGGCACGACGACGGCCGCGGCGCCCCGTCCAGGTGATTGGTTTCTCACCCGCCGGTGGTCAGATGGGGTTACCCGTCGGTCACCCCTGTTCGGGAGGTGGGGTCAGGGAGCCCCTGGCCACCGCGACGACGGTCCCGCCGACCCAGCTACCGACGGCCCGCCCGCCCTCGGTGCGGACGCCGGCGTAGAGCGTGGACGGACGGCCCATCTCCACCCCCTGGGTCACGACGAAGGAGTGCTCGCCGTCGTCGGTGACCAGACCGCGGTCGGCGAGGAAGATCCCGAGCGCGACGGCGGCCGAGCCCGTCGCCGGGTCCTCGGGCACCCCGATCCCGATGCCGAACATGCGGGCGTGGACCCGCTCGGCGGTGGCGTCGACGGCGGCGACGAGCACCCCGGTCGCGCCGCTGCCGGCGACCGCGGCGGCCAGCGCCGCGGGGTCGGGCACCGCGCGGGCGACCGCACCGGCGACGACGAGCAGGATCGCGAAGTCGGTCCCGGCACCGGCCACACCCGGCACGGCGGCGCCGTCGACGTCGTCGGGACCGAGGCCGAGCGCGGCGGCGAGGCGGACGGCGTCCAGCTCGGCACCGACCGACGGCGGGCCGCCCCACACCCGGGCGCCGGTCCCGTCGACTCGCACCGGCAGCAGCCCGGCGCCGCACTCCTGCACGCGGTCGCCCTCGCCGATGACGCCGTCGCGGGCCAGCACCCAGGCGGTGCCGACACTGGGATGCCCGGCGAAGGGGAGCTCGGCGAGCGGGGTGAAGATCCGCACCCGGTAGTCCGCGCCGCCCTCGGCGTCGCCGGTCGGGGCCAGCGGGAACGTGGTCTCCGACAGGTTGAGCTCCCGCGCGATGGCCTGCATCCGGGCCGTGGACAGCGCCTCGGCGCCGTGGACGACGGCGAGCGGGTTGCCGGCGTACGGACGGTCGGTGAACACGTCGACGATGTCGTAGCGGAGGGGTTCGGGGTCGCGGCCGGGATCGTGCTGCGGGTCGTTCACGGCGGGCGAGCCTAGTTGTGATGTCCAGGGAGGTTGTCCCGTCCGGGGGCGGTGAGTCTGGCTGACAGACGAAGGCCTCCGGTTGTGAAGTGGAGCTGTCTAGGAACCGCTTCACCCACCGGAGGCCTTCGTGTCCCACGCTAACGCCGCTCTGACCCCGCGCGCCCGGCTGCGGCTCGCTCAACTCGTCGTCGAGCACGGCTGGACCCACACCGCGGCCGCGACAATGTTCATGGTCTCCGCGCGGACCGCCAAGAAGTGGTCCGACCGCTACCGGGCCGAGGGGCCGGCGGGGATGGCCGAC
>NZ_VRMC01000141.1:0-8206 GCF_008369905.1 Pseudonocardia sp. EV170527-09 | reverse complement strand
CCGACCCGAACCCGTCTCGTTCTCAGCAGAGCCCATAGGGTCTGATGTCATCACTCACAGTGCCCATCCCGCCGGACGCTGAGGTCCGGCGTGTCGGGCCGGAACCACCGTTCGTTGCACAGGCCCTGGCGAAGGACCCGGCCGACCTACCCGGCGGCTTCGACATGGTCCGGACCGTCCCCGACGACGAGGTCGACGACCTCAAGCCCCGGACGAAGAAGGACGTCGCGGACTTCTACCCGGGCGTGACTCACTCGCTACGACGCTCCGTGGAGTGGTTCTGGCTGGCCACTGCCGCCCGCAAGGTGCGAGGCGGCGGCAACGAGCACTCGACGATGCTGATCCACACCACTACCGAGACCGCCGTGCACGAGCGGTTCAAGGATCCGCTGCTGGAGCTGAAGAATCGGACGCTCACCGGCCTGACCACAAAGGACCCCGAGCTACTCGACCGGCTGCGGACGACGTGGGCCAAGGAGACGGCGCGGGTGCCCGCAGCCGACTTCGGCGAGACCACCGTCCCGTTCGAGGACCTCCTTGCCGAGCTGCCCGATGTCGTCGAAGCCACGAAGGTCGTGATCGACAACTACCGCAGCACCGACCGGCTCGACTACGAGTCGGGTCCCGTCACCGCCATCGCCGTCGGCGGCAACACGCTGAGCCGCGGCCTCACCCTCGAAGGCCTCGTCTCCAGCCTGTTCGTCCGCGCCGTGTCCGCCTACGACACCCTGCTGCAGATGGGCCGCTGGTTCGGCTACCGCAATCATTACGCGGATCTGCCCCGCATCTGGATGACGGACGAGCTCATGGACTGGTTCAGCCACCTGGCCACGGTCGAAGCCGAGATGCGGCTGGACATCAACCGGTACATGAACCCGGGCGTGACGCCGCGGAACTTCGCCGTGCGCCTGAGGACGCACCCGAAGATGAGCATCACCGCCAAAGCCAAGATGACCAGCGCCGTCCGCGCCGTCGCGGCCTACGGCGGCCAGCTGGTGGAGTCGCGGTTCTTCGACGTCTCCGATAACGGTCTCTCCTGGTTGGAGGCGAACGTCGCCGCGGCCCGGACCCTGGTGTGCCGCGCCGCGCGCGACGGGTCGGCGAGGACTGCCCGGAACGAGACGGCGCTGTTCACCGAGGTCCCGCACGAGCACGTGCTGGAGTTCCTCGCGTCGTACTCGTTTCACGAGCGCTCGTCGGACGGCGACTCCGGGCGCATCGCCGAGTACATCCGCAAGCGGGTCCGCGCAGGCTCTCTCGGCCGCTGGAGCGTCGGCGTCATCGGCAACTCGCAGCCCAGGGCGGACACGAAGCGGTGCGACCTGGGTTCCGGGGTCGAGGTCCGGATGGTCCGACGGGCGCGGCTGTCCTACGACGAGGACAGTGACTTCGACGGCGTCGCGGACATCAAGACCCTGTCCGGTAGCCGCGACGAGGCGATCGACCTCGACATCGCGAGCAGCCAGCCCAAGCGTTCCGAGCTCGATGCGAGGCGACGGGAGCAGCGACCGAACGAGGGTCTCCTGCTGATGTACCCGATCGATCCGTGGTCCGAGCCCACCGCCAAGAAGGGTCGCGTTCCGCTCGCCGCACCGACCGACGACGTCGTGATGGGCGTGGCGCTGGTGTTCCCGCGCCCCGAGGACAAGGACTCCGACGTCGAGTACATGAGCGCGGACCTGTCGAAGGTCCTCGTCGAGGAGGAGGACCTCTCGATCCTCGACCAGGACGACGAGTGACCGTCGACGGCAGCCGGCTCGAGGATCTCTGGTCTGCGGCCGCGGCGAGGCCCGTGGTCAGCCTGTTCCGGACCGCATCCACCGGTACAGACACGAAGTACGGCCCGGTCCTGGTCGGCGTCCGGAACACCGGGGCCCGACACCTGCTCGTCCCCATCGACGGGAAGCACACGCTGCAGGAGGACGTCGACGGGCGCGCGGTCACACTGCGCCGGCAGGTACTGGAGGACGAGACCAGCTACCGGGTCTACGCCTCGCTGGCGCTGGTCGACGACAGACTTCGTGACCTGTTCACCGCGCTCTGCGCCGAGGTGGTCGAGCGGGTCGCCGCTGCCCCGGAGAGGGCCGTCGCCGCACTGCGGCGGACTCTCGCCGACTGGCGGGCGTTGCTCTCCGGCTCCAGACACACGCTCGGCCCCGAAGAGCTGGCCGGCCTGTTCGGCGAGCTCACCGTCGTACGGGCGATGGTCGACCGCGACCCGGGGGCGGTCGCCTTCTGGACCGGCCCGCTGAATAGCAGGCAGGACTTCCACCGCGGCACGACCGCCCTCGAGGTTAAGAGCACGACCTCACCGGAGTCCCGGACCGCCCGGATCCACGGCCTCGGCCAGCTCGACGGAGGTGACGGCCGGCTCCTGCTGACCTGGTTCCGGCTTCGTACCGACCGCGGACGGTCCGTGCCCGAACTAGTCGACGAGATCCTCGACATCACCGACGACGAGGCCACCTTCCTCGGCGCCCTGCTGCAGGCCGGCTACACCCGGTCGGAGCGTGAGGTGTACTCGCGGCGGATATTCGAGGTCGTCGAGCAGCGGACCTTCGAGATCGGACCAGGTTTCCCACGCATCGTCGCTGCAGGCCTGACCGGAGACGCGGAGTTGGCAGGCCTCGACCATGTCGACTACGACGTGGACCTCGACAGCGCACCGGCCGTCGCAGCGCGCACCGACTCCGATCCCGTCGACACTCTCCTGAAGCAGACGTGATCACGCCGCGCTGGTGGTCCCAGCCTTTTCCACCGACGGGCGCGATCGCATCCGAGGGCATTCGCAACCAGCTCGGTCGCCCGCCCGTCGACCCGCTGACGGTGTTCGTGCGGGAGACGGCGCAGAACTCGTGGGACGCGCGGCTCGGTGGCAGACCCACGTCGTTCCGACTGGAGCTCACCACGGTGGCCCCGACGCATCGGCCGAACTGGGAAGGGTTGCTCACCCCGCCTGCGAACCGGGAACCCAATCTCGGCATCGGCAGGCTCGTCCGGACTCCGAACGTACGACTGCTGTCCGTCGTGGACCGCGGTACGAAGGGCCTCGGTGGGCCGACCAGGGCCGACGAAGTCGCCGCCGACCGTCGCGACTGGGTCTCGTTCGTGCTCAACGTCGACGAGAAGCGCGACACCCACCAGGGCGGCGGCACCTACGGCTACGGGAAGGCCGTCCTATACAGGATGTCCAAAGTAGGCACGATCCTCGTCTACACGCGGACCGACGTCCCCGGCGTCGGGTTGGAGTCCCGGTTGATCGGCATCGCAATGCGGGAGTCGTTCGACGGCCGCGAGACCCCCACCGACGACACCCGCCCGTTCACCGGGCGGCACTGGTGGGGAGATGTCCAGGAGGGTCACGTCGAGCCGCTCCGCGGTGCCGAGGCCGACACCGTCGCCCGCAGCCTGGGCCTGTTCCACTTCGCCGACAACGAGACCGGCACCACCCTCGTCGTCCTCGATCCGAACCTCGACGACTTCGAGGACGTCGGCGACGGGGCCCGGCACCTCGCGAACACCCTCGCATGGCAGCTGTGGCCGATCATGCTGCCCGAACGCGGGGACAACCGGCTCGTCGCCGAGGTCCGGGCGAGCGGTACGACGTTCCCGGTTCCCGACCCCGCGGAGACCTACCCGTTGGACATGTTCGTCGAGGCCTACCGCGCGCAACGGGACGGAAAGGGCGAGGTGCTGGAGTGCAAGAGCCCGAAGCGGAAACTCGGTACCTTCGCGGTGAAGGAAGATTTCGTCCTGCCCATGGCCGCTGACTCCGCCGGCCTCGCGGCCGCATACGCGGGGGTTCCGGGCGACCCGCACCACATCTGTCTGATGCGCTCCCCTGAGCTCGTCGTCCGGTACCTCGAGCAGACGGAGACGGGTTCGGTGAACCGCGCTTACGCGGGAGTCTTCCGCGCGGCCGACGATCTGGACGATGTGTTCGCCGCCAGCGAGCCCCCGACGCACGACGACTGGGTGAGCCAGCAACTGGCCGGTCAGGACAAGACGTTCGTGAACGTCACATTCAGGCGGATCAAGGAGCAACTTGCCCGGTTCAAGGGCTCCGCAGCTGCCCCAGTTCGGACCGAGACCGGGGTAGCGCTCGGCGCCGCGAGCAACTTCCTCGGGGGCATCGTCGCCGCGGCCTTCGCCCGGCCCGACGCCCACTCGCCCGGGGGTGGCGACGGACGCGGGGCCGGCGGCGGAGGCGGCGGGCGTCCGTCGCCGACGCCCCGGGACAGGGTGCGGATCACCGAGCTGACCGAACCGGCCGTCGACGAGCGAGAGGGGAAGGTCGTCCTCGCCCAGCGGTTCTCGGTGACCGGGCCAGGACCGGTCCTCCTCCAGGTCCGGCTCTCCGTCGGTCTCGGCGAACGCGGACGCGAGGACGACGCTCCCGTGGGCGCGGCACGTCCCGAGGTTCTGTTCTGGTCGACAGAAGCGGGGCTGCGCAGGACTGAGACCTGTGTTGTCGCGAGCCCGTCGGAGGTCGAGCTCGTCGTGCTGCCGGTGCCGGACACCATCACCGCCCTCGTCGTCACCGGCACCCGCGCCGAGGGGGGCGCCTCCTCGTGAGCCGCGCGTACCCCTACCGACGCCCACCCGGCGACGTCGTCACCATCGGCCCGTGGCTGCGTCTCACCGGCGACTCGGTCGACGAGCTACCGCTCGATCTGCCCGACTGGGACTACGGGACGGTGCTCCACCTGAAGCGACCCATGCGCGTGGACGGGCTGCGTGCCCGCGAAGCCTGCGGGCTCTCGGCCGGTTCCGCGGTCACCCTCACCGTCGTGTGGGCGGCCGCGAACTCGTCGCTGCGCGGGCAGGCCTGGCAGGGTCCTGTGCCCGCTGTCGACGGGGCAGAGCTGGAGATCGACTTCGAGCTGCCCGGCGACGAGCTCGGTGGGAGGCTCGACCTCGAGACGAGCCTGATCCTGCAAGCCGCCGACGCGGGATCGTCCGCGACCGCACCGAGCCGTCCCGGCAGTGTCCTCTGGCGGGAGGTGCACTCGGTGATGCTCCAGGGGGACGCGGTCCTGTTCCCATTGGCCGTCGTCGACTTCGAGCAGGTGAGGTACCCGTCCGGTGCAGCGTGGCACCTCGAACTCAGCGAGGATCTCGACTCGCAGGCCCTCGGGTCGATCCTGCTCCTCGCCAACAAGCGACGACCCGTCGTGACCTCCGCGCTGGAGAACGCCGCGGATCCGACGGAAGCGGACCGGCTGGTGCTCTCGACCGTGCAGAGCGAGGTCGTCCGGTCCCTCGTGGAACGCGCCGTCGTCGACGACGAGTTCGACCCCGCGAACGATTACGCCGCCGGCACCGTAGGCGCGCTGCTCACGTCCGTGCTGGTTGCGACCTTTCCCGAGCGGGACCTCGACGCACTGCGCCGCGAACGCAAGCACGAACCCATCCTGTTCACGACCCGGATTCAGAACGCCACGGGTCTGCTGGCGAGCACATGAGCATCCTGTATCCGCGACTGCTCGACTCCACCGCCACCGAACTCTTCGACCGCTACCAGCAGCTCACAGTGGAGGAGCTGACCACCGAGCACACCTTCGCCCACCCGTCGGCCGTGTTCGCCGCGACGGGCGGACACCGCGTCCGCCGCGAGCAGCTCGAGAGCCTGCGTGGCCGGGTCCTCGAGGTCGCCGTGGACGCCGGTTTCCCCGGCGGCGGACGTCGCCGCTCCCACAGCAACTTCGACCTCGACATCGCCCGCCTGCTCCACGAGCGGATGGGGCTGGTCGCCGCCGAGGCGTCCGTCCGACCGATCTGGGCATTCCTGGCTCTCGTCGTGCTGCCCGACGTGTCGTTCTGGCGTTACCGCGAGCCCACCGGCGACCGCTTCCTCGCCACAGACATCACCCGACACGTCTGGGGTCGGCTGTGGTGGCGCGCCCACCTCACGGCTGTGCTGAGCGAGACCGACCCCTACCGCCTCATCGGAACATTCGGCGAAGCCGACTTCGACCAGATCTTCGCTCGACGGGCCGGCCTCGGTGGGAGCCGAGCCCTCATCCGTGCTCTCTCGGACGTCTGGCCGAGCGTCGACAAGGGCGGCTTCGCCGACCGGCGAGTGCTGCGCGACGTCCTCAAGCGTCTCCTACGGACGGCTCCGGTCATCGAGTTCGACGCCCTCGGCTACGCCGACCTCTGCGAGCAGATCCGACGTGAGGCGGCCGGCTCCGTCGCCGCGATCCGTGAGGCGGACCTGCACGCTCAGTGACCCCGAACGGCCATCTCGACGACGTCCACCGCTGCCACCGGATCGTCGTGCTCCCAGAACCGCAGGACCGTCCAACCGAGCTCGCGGAGATGTGTGTCGGTCGTCCGGTCGCGCTGCTGGTTCTTCTCCAACTTCGCGATCCACCATTCCCGGTTCGCGCGCGGGATGCTGGTGTGGTCCGGACAAGAGTGCCAGAAGCAGCCGTCGACGAACACTGCCACCATCGCACCCGCGAAGATCATGTCGGCACGACGACGCGGCATCCCCGGGATCGCCTTGTCGACCCGGTAGCGAAGACCCCGCCGATGTGCCTCCCTACGGACCAACATCTCGGGCGCGGTGTCACGGCGCCGGGCCCTTCTCATGCGCGCGGCGACCGCGGCGCTGGAAGCCACGGGACGGTCGTTCGACACCCTGTCCTCCCTGGTTCTGACGATGTCCCGAGTGCTACCACAAGTCCGTTCGAGGACACTCCGACGGGCATGCGGAGGGTTGTCGGTGCGGCCGGCTAGGTTACACTCGTGACAGCCTTGCGTCTCGTCGACCTCTTTGCGGCTTGTGGTGGCCTGACCAGGGGTTTCCTCGATGCGAACCGCGATCTCGACACCACCTTCACCTTTGAGGTCGTGGCGTCGGTCGAGCTAGACCGAGCCGCAGCTGCGACTTACGCCGCGAACTACGGCCGCGAGCACCTTTTCCACGGACGGATCGAGGACTGGCCCACGTCGTCGATCCCAGCGGCAGACATCGTCGTCGGCGGGCCTCCATGCCAGGGCTTCTCGAACCTCGGTCGGCGGGACCCACTGGACTACCGGAACCGCCTGTGGCGCGAGTATGTCCGGGTCGTCGAGACCGTGCAGCCCTCCTACTTCGTCATCGAGAACGTCGCAGCCTTCTTCAAGTCCCCGCAGTGGGCCCTCCTGCAGCTCGCAACCGGCCCCGACGGTCCGCTCCGGAACTACGAGTTGCAGCCCTACATCCTCAACGCAGCCGAGTTCGGCGTTCCTCAGCTGCGTAAGCGAGCCGTCGTACTGGGCAGACACACGAGCCGTGACCCCCTGCCCGAGCCCAGGGGCAGGTTCGCGGCGCAACCCGAGAGCTTCGCCACCGTCAGGCAGGCATTGGCCGGCCTCCCGGCTTCGGTCGATCCGGGCCACATCGACCTGCCCGACGAGATCTTCGACTTCGACGGCCGCTCCGTCCCCGGAGCATTCAAGACGGCTCAGCTCCATGTAACCCGCCACTTCCAACCGCTGTCCCTTGAACGGTTCGCCGCCATCCCCGAGGGGGGAAACCGCACGGACCTGCCTTGGGAACTGCAAACCTCGGGCTGGCGCAAGCACAAGACCGGCTCGTTGGATGTCATGGGCCGCCTGCACTGGGGTAAGCCCTCCGTCACGATCCGAACCGAGTTCGTGAAGCCCGAGAAAGGACGCTATCTCCACCCGAGCGAAAACCGCCCGCTCACCCTCGCCGAAGGTGCAATCCTACAGACCTTCCCACTTGACTATCAATGGTGTGGAGCCAAGGTATCCATCGCCCGCCAAATCGGGAACGCCGTTGGTTGCGTCCAGGGACGTGGTGTACGACGTCGTCGCTGATCAACGGCGTGGCGTCGGGATATGAGACGGCCACCGCGTGATCCTTCGAGTGCTTAGAGTTCTCGAGGGAGGAGACTCGATGGCCGCGTCAGACAGTGTGAACGATGTGGCGGGCTGGGTGAACGACCGGCTCGCTGATGCAAGCCCGGATCTGCTCCGGGCGATGATCAAACAGTTCGCCGAGACGCTCATGGCGGCCGAGGCCGACGCGATGTGCGGCGCCGGCTATCGGGAACGCAGCGCCGAGCGGGTCAACTCCCGCAACGGCTACCGGGCCCGGGACTGGGACACCCGCGCCGGCAGCGTGGAGCTGGCGATCCCCAAACTCCGCACCGGTTCCTACTTTCCCGACTGGCTGCTCGAGCGCCGGCGC
>NZ_VRMC01000140.1:0-8443 GCF_008369905.1 Pseudonocardia sp. EV170527-09 | reverse complement strand
TGGAGAACGTGTGGCCCCAGGCGATCGTGCAGACCTGTGTCGTGCACCTGATCCGCAACTCACTGCGCTTGACTTCACGGCGTGACACCGACGCCGTCAAACGCGCCATCCGAGCTATTTACACCGCGTCCACCGCCGATGCCGCTGCAGCCGCGCTGGATGATCTCGATGACGAGTGGGGGCGAGCCTATCCGGCGATGATACGTTTGTGGCGTAACGCCTGGACCGAGTTCATGCCGTTCCTCGACTACGACATCGAGGTCCGGAGGGTGATCTGTACGACGAACGCGATCGAATCGTTGAACGCCCGCTACCGGCGAGCAGTCCGAGCGCGAGGGCATTTCCCCAGCGAGCAGGCCGCGATGAAATGTCTGTACCTTGTCACCCGCAGCCTCGACCCGACCGGACGAGGCCACACCCGATGGATGATGCGCTGGAAGCCAGTCCTCAACGCCTTCGCCATCACTTTCGGTGACCGCTGGCCGGGCGCCGAGCACTACTGACAACATCGCCGGAACCACCGTTCTCGTTACAGACCCGACGGGGGCTCGTCGTGGTCGAGGTGCTGCGGGTCGGTGAGCACGTGGTGCGGTGGAATCCGGCCGAGCTGGTGCAGACCGGGCCCCGCGCGGACGGCTGTCCGGTCGTGACGGCGTCGTGGGGTCCGGCGCAGCGGATACCGGGCGGGCGGCTGCCGGCGCCGGTGGCCGCGGCGCTGGAGCTGTGGCGGTCACCGCGGACGTGGTCGGCGATGGAGATCGCCGAGACGTACCTCGACATGGAGGACGACGGCTATCACATGGCGTGGCCGGTGCGCCCCGAGGACGAGTCGCCGCAGCGGTGGCCGCTGTGGCGGGCCGTCGTCGAGGCGATCGTGCCCGATCCGGGTCAGCCCCAGCGCTCGGCGTCGTAGCCCTCGCTGTCCTCCGTCTCATCGGCGTACGGGTCGTCTCGGTGGTGGTCGACGTCGCGGGCCTCGGGGGTGTCGAGGCCGGCCTCGTAGACCTCCTGGGCCTGGATCTCGTCCAGGGCCCGGCGGGCGCGGGTGACCGCGTCCTCGGACTCGGCGGTGGTCGGGACCCGGACGTCGTCCTCGTGCCGCTCCCGCGGCTCGACCGCGGCGGTCTCGCGCAGGTCCGCAACCGCGGTCTCCAGGACCGGGCCGTCGTCGAGGGCCCGGCGCTCGTCGACGGGGCCGTCGTCGAGGTCGTGCTCGGTGATCGGGCGGTGCTCGTCCTCGGCGCGCATGGCCTCGTCGTGGGCGGTGAGCCATTCGTCGGCGGTGACCCGCTCGTCGGGGGCGTCGCGGTCGCTGTTGCGGTGCGCGAGCGCGATCACCGCGCGGTCGTGCTTGTCCCGGTCGACGGCGGTGCGCAGTAGCCAGCGTCCGCGGGCGGCCTCGACCTCCTCCAGCTCGCCGGTGCGCCGGTCCAGCTCGGCGGCGAGGGCGGCGGCGCCGTCGGCGGCGTGGCGCAGCTCGGCGGCGCGGGCCGGGTCGGTGGTGGCGTCGGCCTCGGCCCTGTGAAGGGTCGCGGCGGCGCGGTGGTGTTCGGCGGCCTGGCGGGTTCCGGCGAGTTCGTTGGCGACGTAACGCGGTGCCCACGCCTGCTGCCGCTCGTAGGCACGCACCCGCACCCTCAGTGCGCCGTCGGACAGCTCGAACTCCTCCCGATCCGCGCGGGGCCGACCCAGCGCCTCCCACCCGGCGCAGTACGCCGCGTGGTGCTCCACCATCCCCGGCTTCGGTGCGGCGCCGAGCACGTCGAGGGCCTCGGCGGGGCCGGTCTCGGTCGCGTCGGTGTCCTCGCAGCCGGTCAGAGCGCGGCAGGCCGCGACGGCGCCGGCCTTGCGCTCCCACTCCGCGCGGGCCTCGGCGTCGTCCCGGTCGGGGACCTCGCCGAGCAGTTCGGTCGCCCAGTGCGGCGGCTCGGCCGCAGCCTGGGAGCCCAGTTCGGCGGTGCGCTGGTCCAGGTGCTCGGCGAGCCGGTCGAGGTAGCGGGTCATCTGCGGGTCGTCGAGCTGCGGGACCCGGTCCGCCCAGGTGCCGACGTCGGGTTCGAACCGCTGCCGGTCGCGTAGACGGGCATGGATGACGTTGGTGAGGTTGCGAGCGCCAGTGAGTGGCTGGCCGGTGATCGTGGCGTGCAGCGTGGCGTAGGGATCGGCGCCGGAGACCTCGGCTCGGCGCAACGGCCGGGTCAGCGACGTCGAAGCATCCTCGGCGGCGAGCTGGTCACGCTGCTCGACGGTCAGCGCGCCGGTGTCGGTGAGCCGGTCCAGCCACGTGCTCGTGCGGCGCACCGACGCCTGATGGGCGGCGTCGGCGAACAGCTCGGCCGCGACGGGGATCGACTCGGCCCACCGGGCGGAGTCCTCGGCGATGGTCAGGGCGGAGCGGTCGGGCTCGGCCAGCTCCAGTGCGGTCGTCAGGACGGCCTTCGGGGAGCGGTGCAGCTGGTGGAGGTCGCTGCCGTCGGCGGCGTCGGGTAGCTCGGTCACGGTGGCGACGTGGGCGGTGTTGGCGTCGGTCCCGCGGGTCAGCCCGACCAGGACGGCGGCGTGGTCGGTCCGGTCGGTGACGACCGAATGGCAGGTCGTCACCGTGGCGCCTTGCCCGCAGTAGCGGGTCCCCGCGTAGCCGAGCGCGAGGTCGTCGGCGACGTACCGGGGCGAGAGCACCATCCGCTCCCCCACCCCATCGCCATCGCTGTCGCGGGTGAGGTCGGTGGTGACGTCCAGGCCGCCGTCGTCGCGGACTGCGAGGACGCGGAACCGTTCACGGGTGTGCGGGGCGCGGGCGTTGCCCTCGTAGCCTGCGAGGTCGTGGCCGATCGCGCGGGCCTCGACGACGTCGCCGACCCCGGCGTACGCGCCGGTCCGACCGAGCCGCACACCCTGCTCGGCGACCAGGCCGAGGTCGACGAGCTGGGAGCGCAGCTCGGAGGACAGCCGGTCGGCCTGGTCGTTGGTGTCGACCAGCAGCAGCGACGGGGTGCCCTTCAGGGTGTCGGCGAGCCAGGCGCGGGCGGCGGCGGTCTCGGCGGCGGTGACGTCGCCGCAGTCGATCAACCGGCCGTGGCGGTGGTAGTCGTCCAGGACCTCGGCGTCGCCCTCGCGCAGCCGTAGCGACGCCTCCCGCTCCCATTCCTGAGTGAAGCGGCGGGCCTCGTTGAGCTCGTAGCGCGCCCCGCCCGCACGGGCGATCAAGTCCATGCCGCCGCCGGCGCCGATCGCGGCGAGCTGGCGCGGGTCCCCGACCAGCAACAGCTTCGCCCCCGCCGCATCCACATGCGCGTGGATCGCGGCCAGGGCGGGGGTGTCGGTCATCGCCGACTCGTCCACCACCACGATGTCCCCGGCGTGCAGCCGGAACCCCAGATCCGTGTCATCGCGGGGCCGGCCGGCAGCGAGCCGGTCCTGCGTGGCGAGCCATGCGGCGATGTTGCGAGCGGTCAGGCCCTGCTCGGCCAGCACCGACGTCGCCGCCTGCGCGGTAGCGAGCCCGAACACCCGCCGCGCCGGACCCCCGCCGGTGAGGTCGGGGTCGGTCCAGGCCCGCGCCATCATCCCGACCGTGAACGACTTGCCCGTCCCCGGCGGACCGACCAGGGTCTCGACCCGGGCCCCCGAGCCGAGGACGCCGCGCACGGCGGCCTCCTGCGCGGCGCCCAAGCGGGTGCCGTCGGCGGCCAGGCCGGTCAGGAACCGGTCGATCACCGCGTCGGGCAGGCGCTCGCCGTCGTGACGCCCGGCGGCCCCGGCGAGGATCCGCTCGGTGTGCACGTGCCCGGTCGTGGCGTAGAGGGTGGCGCCGGGGGCCTCGAACGCCGACTCGCCGTTGGCCAGCTTGTACTCATCCGGCAGAACGTCGGCCGCGGGACGTTTGGTCTGCACGCTGGCCAGGTCGGCGGTCATGGCCTCGTCGGCGAGGATGTCGAGGAGCTTCGCGATCTGCGTGCCGTCGCTGATCCCGAGGTGGTCGGGCAGCGCGCTGTTCAGCGCGCGGATGAGGTCCGGGCGGGTCCACACGGTCCGGGAGTTCTGCACCTCGGCGAGCGCAACGGACACGACCTCGGCCGGGGACCACTGCATCGGCGCGACCTCACCCGGACGGGCGGCCAGAGCCGTGTCGGCGATCCCGGCCAGGCCGCCGGCGATCTCGGCGTCCATCCGGGCCGCGACCCGGTCGAGCAGATCCTCACGGGTCTCACCCTGGTGTGACTTACGGGCCCGGGTGGCCAGGGTGGCCTGCTGGGCGAGGCGTTCGAGCTGATAGCCATTCGGGGCGTGCCCGTAACGGGTCTCAAACGCCTCGACCAACTCAGCGGTCTTCGCGGTCACCTTGTGCCTCCGTGTCGAGATCAGGCTCATCGCCTGCTCGGACACCCCGACGACCTCGCGGCCCTTGCCGTCCGGGCGGGTCGCCATCACCAGTCCGAGCGACGCCGTGATCCGCTCCTCGGTCGTCCGCTCCGCGACCGCGGCGGCGGCCGGGCGCCAGCGGTGCAGGCTCCGCCCGTCGACGGTGCGCCACACACCGTCCGGGCCCTCGACGCGGTTGAGGATCGTGTTGTGGACGTGCAGCTGCGGATCCCGGTCCCGGGAGTCGTGCTGGAAGAACGACGCCACGGTGAACGCGTGCGCGTCGGCATAGCGGCCGGCGGCGCCGCCGTGGTGCCCGACCCGGGTGTAGCCGGCCTTGTCCTGCAGCAGCTCCAGCGCGGCGTTGTTCCCGGCCCAGATCGCGTCCTCGACCGCCGTGCGGAACTCGCCCCACGCCGCGGCGGTGGCCTCGTCCCCGGCCTGACGGGCGGCGACCTCGCGGGCCTCGAACGCGGTGTGCAGCAGCGTCACCGACTTCTGCACCGAGAACGTGGCGTCGTAGAACGCGACGTTGTGCCGAGCCTTCTGTCCCGCCTCCGTCCGGAGCTGGGCACGGCGTTCCGCCGAGGCGTCCGGCTCGCGCTCCAACGCGGCGGCATAGATCTCGTCCTCGGACAAGTACCTGCGTCCGGTGTGTCCCAACGTCGGGACGCTGTCCCACCGGGACGGGTCATGGAACGCGGTGTCCCGCGGGTCGAGGAACCGCTCGTAGACCGCGCGCATGTCCTGGGCCTCGACCAGGCCGTGCAGGCCGAGCTTCTCCGCCCCGGCGCCCCACCAGCGCCCCGGCGGCTCCCCGTCGGCGACGGCGCCGGTGTAGTAGTTCTCCCGCCCGGTCGCGACCTCCTTGAGTAGGTACTCGGGGCTGTAGCCGTTGACGATCCTCAGCACCGCGGCCACCCCGCGACGGCGGCGAGCCGGTCCGCGCGGGTCTGCGCGGCGGGTGTGGGGGTTACCGGGAGGCCGGAGGCCGGCCCGGCCCCGCGGATCGTGATGCAAGGGTGTGCTGGCTTTGATCTTGGGGTGCTCCTGCTCCGTTCGGTGTAGTCGTTCTCGGTTCTGGTCTTGTGGTCAGTCGCGGTCCTGCTCGTGTTGCTCGCGTAGGTGGTTTCGCTGCTGGTGCTCATCGCTGGGTCCTGTTCTGGGGCTCGTCGGGGACGAGGTGCAGGCCGTTCGCGGCCTGGGCGGGGGCGTCGCGGAGCTGTTGGAGTGCTCGGGCGGCGGTGCCCCGGCCGACCTCGGCCATCTGCTGCAACTCCCGGACGGTGGGGAGGTCGCCGTGGTGCTGGCGGTGGGCCTGGGCGGTGGTGCGGGCGCGCTCCTGCGCGCCCGCAGCCGACCCGCCTGTCCCATCAGCACCGGAGTTATCCGGCCGGACGGCGGCGCGCGGGGCCGGGTGGGACACCGGCCGGGGCGGGCCAGGGATCACCGGACCCTCCAGCGCAGGCGGGACACCCGCACCGCGTCCCACGGTGTCTGGGCGTTCCACCGGTGTCCGGTCGCGCTGCGGGACGGTGATGGTCGCCGGTATCCGCGGCGCCGCCGCGGCGTCGGGCTCGGTCCGCGGTTCTGTCGCAGCGGGTAGGGCGCCGTTGTCGGTGGGGTTCTCGGCGAGGAGGTAGAGCAGGTGCGCCACGACGGCGGCGGCGACCGCGGGCCAGGCCCCGACGCCGAACCGCAACACCGCATCCGCCTCGACCGGCGCCGCGCCGGGTGCCGGGGCGGGCCCGGCCAGGAACACCGCCTGCGCCAGCCCCGAAAGCCCGGCAGCGACGATCACCACACTCCAGGCGTAGCGGGCCGCGCCACCGCTTAGGCGGGCGGTCGCGGTGTAGGCGACCAGCGCGAGCCCATCGGTGATTAGCGGGTAGATCCACGCCACCGCAACCGGCACCCGCGCGGCGACGGCGACCTCGAACAGGCCATGCGCGGTCGCCACCGCAGCACCGATCGCCACGGCCAGACCGGGAAGCCACAACACCACCCGCGACCGAGTAGAAGTCTGGGTGCTCATCGCTGGTTCTCCTCCCCGTCCTCGGCCGCGGTGTCATGCCAGCGCTCGCCCCCACTGCCGTCGTCGTTCTGCTCGGCGTCCTCGATCAGGTCGAGGCGGACCTCGGCCAGCGCACGCCGGGCCTGCTCCAACGGATCAGGCACCTCCTGAACCGCACCGTCGGCGCCGGCACGCGAGTCGGTGTCCGCGGCGGGTGGCGGGGGCTCGCCCGGGTCGTCGACCGGGGTGTCCTCGTCGCCGCCCTCATCGCTGCCCTGGTCGCCGTCGGCGTCACCGTCGTCGGCTCGGTAGTCGCTCTCGCGGTCGCGGTGGTGGTCGTCGTGGACGTCGGTGACGATGAGATCGAGGTCGTCGGCCTCGTCGAACTCGGCCTCCCACCGCTCCCGCTTACCCGCGGTGATCTCATCGAGGGCCTGGGCCAGGACGTCGAGATCGGGGTCACGGATCCGGTGCGCATCCTGGTACTGCGGCCAGTTGGCCAGCACCCGGCCGTTGACATCACAGCCAAGCACCGCCGAGGGCCGGGTCTCCTCGGCGACCGTGTCCTCTGCAACCGTGTCGTCCTGCACAGCCGTGTCGCCGTCGGCCATGGTGTCGGTGTCGGTGTCGTCCTCGACCGCGGTTGGCCTGTCGTCGAGTACCGGTGACTCGCTGGGCGGGGCGGCGGTCCGCTCGTAGAGCTCGAACCACTCGGGGACCGGGATGTCGTCGAACGGGTCGGCCCGGATCAGGCCGGCGCGCTCCACCAGCGCGGCGCTGTCGACCCGCCTACCCCGCATCGCGTCCCGAATACCGTCCGAGGCCTCGACGACCAGGCCGTACAGCTCGCGGGAACGGGCGTGGCCCACCTCGATGTCGCGGGCCGCGGTAGCCAACACATCCCGGTCACCCCGCGCATCGGCCACCGCTCGGCGGGCACGGTCCAGCTCCTGGATGTTCTCCTCGTGGGCACGGGCGACCTCCCGCATCGCCGCGTGTGCTGCGCGCAACCGAGCCCAATACCCTCCCCCGCTCACAACCCACCCCCGCCATCAGCAGGGGCAGGCTCCGGCGCGGCGCTGTCGCGGCCACTGGCCCACCACCGCGCGATCAACTCGGTGTGGTCGGTGCCCGGGACCGGGACCGGCGCCCCCGCCGGGGCGTTCCAGCCGGGGCGGGTCTGGTGACGCTCGATCGAGCACGACCCGGCCTCCTTCCGGATCCGGTTGACCACCCCAGGCCGTTGCCGGTCGTGCCAGTCCCCCGCCGCACCGACCGACGCCGCCGGCCCCTGATAGGCGGCCAGCCAGGCGTGCATCAGCCACAGCAGCTCCTCGACGACCTCGGGATGCCACAACCAGCACTCGGGCAGCACCTTCACCGCATCCGGGTAACGCAGGAACACCGCCTGCAACCAGCCACACAACTCATCGAGCAACCGCCGGGTCTCACCGATGTCGCCCGGGGCCAACAGCCACGACGGCGCCGCCGGAATCCGCCGGCGCGCAGTCACCGCCGCGAGTGCCTCCGACAGCTGACCGACCAGACGGCCGAGCTGATCGACCCGCTCCGGGACCTGCTCCAACCCGTCCACGACCCGGCGCAGAGCGTCGACCTCGCGGGCCAGCGCCGCCAGCACGGGGTCAGCGCCATGGAGGCCGGGGCGGCCGGTCTCGGGATGTTCGGGGGCGTTCACCGCTCCCACCCCTGCGCATCGACTGCCCCGTCGACCGTGCTGTCGTCGGCCAGCGGCCAGCCGGCGGAGTGAGGGTCGTCGTTGTCGACGACGGCCTGAGACTGACCCCCTGACGTCGGATTGGGATTGACCCCTTCTGGGCGACGCTGAGGGGGTGTTGTCGGTGGAGGACTGGTCCGAGATCCGTCGTCTGCATCGGGCGGAGGGTGTCCCGATCAAGGAGATCTCCCGCCGGCTGGGAGTCGCGCGGAACACGGTGCGTTCGGCGCTGCGGGCGCCGGGCCCACCGCGGCGGGAACGGGGCCCGCGGGGTTCGCTGGCTGATGCGGTCGAGCCGCAGGTGCGGGCTCTGTTGGCGCAGTTCCCGCGGA